>UQXS01000069.1 GCA_900545125.1 uncultured Ruminococcus sp. | reverse complement strand
GGATGCTTCGCAATCAGGAGAAGTATTACCTTATGCTGCTTGAAAAAGAGAATAACACAAAAGCTTTCCGCCATGATATGAAGTATCATCTGATGTGTATGAATAAGCTGTACAAGGAGAACAAGACAGAAGAATTTGAACTGCATCTTCAGAGAGTCACAGAGAATTTTGAGGATATGAAAATAAATTTTGATACCGGAAGCGGTCTTATAAATGCAATAATAACTGAACTTTCCTCAAAATTCAGTGATGTACATCTGAAATGTTCAGGGCATTTTTATGATAGTACAGTGATTTCCTCTTTTGATATATGTACGATATTCTCCAATATTCTCAACAATGCCTATGAAGCCGCAGAAGAGACAGATGAAAAGCAAATAGAACTCACCATGGGATATTTAGGGACTAATCTGATTATTAAACTCAGTAATAGTGCTTTAAATGAGCCGGTCATGAAGGGAAAACAGTATGTTTCGAGTAAGACACAGGAGGGCCATGGATATGGACTCAGAAATGTCTGTGCCTGTATAGAGCGCCTCGGAGGAGAGTTTGACATGAAATATTCTGATGGAATTGTAATGGTTGAAATACTGCTTTTCAACGTGCTTACTGAAAATGACTAAACGTGCACAAGATACCGTTCAGACGTGAAATCTGACCAGTCACCGTGAAAATATTGATTTTTTTGTTATATTCTCCTATAATTTAGACTATACTTAATAACTGTCCGGCGTCGGTTATTGAGATGAATTGTGTTCAGGGAAGCGCAAATCCCATATTTGTGCATACACAATTCTTTATGTCACGTTCATTTTGTCCATGTGCGGCATTGAGCAGACATTAAGGCAACACCGCACAAAGCACGCATGACGGCTTTGTACGTCATCTGCTTTCATATTTTCCGTCATCTTACACAAAAATTTCTTGACATACGCCCGAAGGAAGTGCCCTTGGGGTACGTCAGTATACCTGCGAAATTTTTATGCAATCTGACAAAAAAATCTGACGGCGCATCTGACGCACAATCTTTGTGCGGTGTTGCCTTAATTACAAACCACAGAAAAAACATCAAGGAGGATTGTTTATGAATTTCATAGTTCTTTCTATCGACTGGATCTGGAGACTTTTCAGATAACACATATTTAAGAACTTGTTCTAATAGAATATTGCACGCATTTTTCCGGCAAATTTTACCGGTTGCTTCGTTGAAAAAGCTCACCATACGACAGTATGCTTTCGCTTTTTCTCCTTGCTTTCGGAAAGATCATGCTCGAAAATTTACGCACAAATCCTATGAGAACAAGTTCTAAGTGACGCTCGCTGTATATGAACTGAGCAGAAAAACAGCACTCTCGTATGGGAGTGCTGTTTTTTGTTATGATGTCAGAAAAGAGTGTACATCGTAGTAAAGGTATCTCTAATAACTGCGTTATCCATTTCCTTAATCTCTTCAGCGGTATACTCTTTCTTGAGCTTATTCCCGCATTCGGGACACTTCTTTACAGACGAATCATAAGCTTTTTTGCATTTTTTACAGAACTTCTGCATTTACTCACCTCACATAACCAAGAATGATGTTATGCAGAGCGTGTGATATGGATATCGTATTTAACAAAGGATATCCGAGTTATTGATCCGACAATCAATACTTATATTATACCACAGTATAAAGAATTGTCAAGTGTTTAATGAAAATTGGATAAAAACAGAAAAAAACCGTTTACGCTAAAAAAAGCACCTTTCAACGAAAAAGTATTGAAATGTTTCAGATAGCGTGGTATGATGTATATCGTTGAAGCGGACGTGTGAAAAAGTTATTGATCCGACATTAACATTTTCCCTGAAACTTCAATTTATAATCGGTATGAGCGTCCCGGGAGAAGTATACTGCTCAGTTCCGATATGTGAAAATCAGGAGGTGAATGTAATGAAGGAAATGAAGAAGTCTATCGTTGACGAAACAGTTGGAACACTTGCTGCCGAGCTTGAGTCACAGGAACTTGGTGAAGTTAACGGCGGTGGTTCATCTATTATTATTCCATTGACTGCACTTACTGCTGGTATTACAGCCAGAATGTCTGATAAGAGAAACTGCGGTGCATACTGGACAGTATCTTATGAGTGCTTCGGCTTTAAGTGCTAATTGTTTATTAAAACATATTATGTAGTTATAATGGGGTAAGCTTATCAATAGCTTACTCCTTTATACTATGTTCCTTCAACGTTCCTTCAACTAAACCTTGTCAGAAAAAGTGTGTATTACAGGATCGGATTTTGACAGTGTTTAGTTGGCGGAGCATTCCGAGATAACTTATAATGGAGGTTATTTAAAGTGACAGAAAATATTGATAGAAAAAAGCAGGTGGATTTCTGGGTATCGCTGTTCAATGTGGGCGGCGACAGCCGCTATACAGCTGAAGACGCAGAAAAGATTTTGCAAAAAGTCTCTGATATGAGTTTCGATGACTGCATTGAGGAATACTGCTGTGAGAATGAGAATATGTATGATTCAGATTACGTCGAATATGACGATCTAACTAACAGTTTCATGAGAATAAGAAACAGCAGGCAGTACAGGTGGATATATTTCTATTACGGTATCGTAGCAGCGTATCATGACGAAATGACCGATATACTTGACTGCGGCGGAGATTTTATTGCGGACAGAGATACCTTAATGACGAATATGACATGTCATATTGCAGATATGCTGAATGAGGTAGCCTATCGTGCATTGATAGTTGAGGTGAATTACGTCAAAGCCTCTGGAAAGCTGGTGGGAGACACTCCGGAGGAAAGAGCCGAGTATTTCTCTGAAACTATGCTCAGAGACAGGGACTATGTTGCCTCTGTAATGGCAGATTATCCTGAAATGGTCAGACTTTTTCATATCAGGATAAAGAATGCCCTCGGCTTCTTCCGCAAGATAATCACTGATACTGCTGAATATATCGGCATGATTGAATCCGTTATAAACAACGGTCAAAAGCTTGGCAGACTGCTGGGTATTATAACAGGATCGGGAGATACCCATAATGGCGGTCAGAGCGTTGCAAGACTCGTTTTTGAAAATGAGAAGATAGTTATATATAAGCCGCATTCGCTGAAGATTGATCTGGCATATAATAAAGTTATGGAAAAGGTCAACGACTTTTCTGAAAGCCTCGGTTATGGCAGATTTTACCTGCCACGATCATTTACTGCAGGAGAGAGTGGCTGGACTGAATATATCAGCAACAGCACAGAGCCGGACAGTATAGAGGAAGTACGCAATTATCACAGGAAACTGGGTATCCTCAGCTGTTTGCTGTATATCCTTTCTGCGGGGGATATGCACAGCGAAAATATTATAGCACTGAAGGAAAGTCCTGTAATCATCGACCTTGAAACAGTTATACAGCCCAGGATTGTGTTGGATGGAAGCGATATTGAGCAGAAGGTACGTGATAAGATAATCAATTCAGTAAAAGGAACACTGGTATTCCCCACACACATAATAAATAACAGAAACGGAAGGTCTGTGGAGCTTGGTGGTATCGGAAATGTTGAGGAGCAGGATTCTGCCTTTGACAGTAATTTTATTGCCTCAATAGAAACTGATGACGTAAAACTCGAAAAACGTTCCGGTAAGGTTGCACTTAATCCTAACGTTCTTACAAAGGACAGTAAGAGAATAAATGCTCTCGATTATTTTGAAGAGCTTTGTGACGGCTTCAGTCAGATGTACAGGTATATCCTTGAAAACCGGGACAGCTCCCGTGAGCTGCTCTGTGAAAGCTTCAGAGATTGTCCTGTCAGGGTGCTTTATCGTTCGACTTGGATATATGGTCAGCTTCTGGATATAAGCTATCATCCGGATCTTCTTGGGAACACTGTTGACAGACTGATATGCCTGCATCGTCTGGGTTTAGGAGAAAGCGACAGGTTAGTTGCCGCAAGAGAAATAAATTCTATGATGGACGGCGATATCCCACTTTTCCAGATAAACTCCGATGACCGTGGAACTGAATTTTCGGAGAATGCACTATATATGCTTTCGCCAATTGAAAATATATGCGAGAAGATACGTTCAATGAATGAGACTGACCTGAGACGTCAGCTTATGGTGATAAAGAGCTGCTTTGCCATTATCTCGGATAACCGTACAGACTATCGTTATACTGTGGGAGCGTCTTATAGCATATCCGACAATAATGATAATGAAATTATCAGAATGCTTTGTGATAAACTTTTCGCCAACGTCATAAGCGGCAAAAGAGAAAACAGTGATTGCTACACATGGCTGGGCTGTATGGAAAATGACTACGGAATAATCGAGTGTCAGGATGTGGGCGACAGTCTTTATTATGGCAGAAGCGGAATTGCCTTTGCTCTTTATTGTGCATATATCTGTACGGGAGAGGCAGACTACCTCAGAAAAGCTGATATGGTAATGGAGCTTACATTTGTAGGGCTGAGAGCTGATGACCTGAGCTATATGTCATTAGGTGCTTATGACGGCATTGCAGGTATTCTTTTTCTACTGATATTCTGTAGGGAGAGATTTTACAGAAAGGAACATGACAGATATATTCATAAGTTACTCAGCCATATTTCAGCCGCAGAAAATGCCATAGAGAAAACAGATATACTCGGCGGCACAGCAGGTATACTGAAGGTGCTGACATATATATGCGATACAGTATCTGATGAAGAAATAAGAGATAAGTCAGCAGAAATTATAAGAAAAACGGTGAGAGCTTTGTATGGCAGAATATGCTCCGGAGAAGGTGAGGAAAAGCACTTTGTTGGTTATGCCCACGGGGATGCAGGCATTATTTCTGCACTTGTAAGCAGCAGTAGATATGCTGATATTCCGGATATTGGTCAATTCGTGGAGGATTTCCTGGAAGTGCAGAACAAAGCCTATTCACATAAGGATAATAACTGGAGCAGGCTTATTGAGGAACCAAATTATTTTAATTATGGTTGGTGTCATGGTGCGCCGGGGATACTTCTATCAAGAGCAGAGCTCTACTGTAACGGCATAAAGTCTGAGACGGTAATAACCGATTTGAACAATTCACTCAGGGCGGTGAAGGAGCAGTGCTTTGGAAGAAATTACTGTCTGTGTCATGGAGATGTAGGAAATCTGCTGATACTCAGATTTACAGCACAGGTGCTTGGCGATACAGAGCTTGAAGCAGATGCCAAAGCGAATCTTAGCCTCGTTCTGAATGAAAAAATCATACCTGCCAGTAAAGAAGGCAAACTTCTTAGCGGCTATGATGACAACGGTTTATTCTGCGGTATCGCTGGTCTGATTTATGCAATATGCAAATTCAGGTGCTATGATGAAATCCCCGATATTATGGGATTAAGGGGTGAATAATATGAAGGTGATTGTTATCGCAGGCAGTCCTCGTACTGAAAAATCGGTCTCTCTTGAGGCTGCAAGACGAGTTCTTGAAAGATTAGACGGAAATATTGATGAAGAAATCAAAACAGAAATCATTACAGTAAATAATGCGAAGATAGAAAACTGCTGCGGATGTATGAATTGTTTCTGCAACGGAATATGTCCTCTTGAAAAAAAGGACAGTATGGCACAGATAAAGTCCAAAATGCTTAATGCGGACCTGATAATATTTGCAACACCTATATATGCAGCTAATGTTTCAATATATATGAATGCACTTTTTCAGAGACTATCAGGATGGCTGCATCTGATGCCGCTTATCGGAAAAAGAGCTGTGCTTCTGACATCATCGTGCGGCAATGGCATATATACGGTCAATAATTATATGAAAAATATTGTATGGGGATTTGGCATGAGAGTAATATCCGTACTGAATGTTGTGGCAAGAGAAAAGGCAGATTTGGATAACGGATACAATACCGGCCTAACTGAAAAATGTGCAAAGCTTATAGGTATATGCATCGAAGAAAACACTGCACCTGATATATTGAATAAAGGTATTGATGAGTATTTCAGATCGCTGAAGGGGATGATTACTCTTTCGGAGAGCGAGAATCGATATGAATATGAACAATGGAAAAAATCAGGAATGTTTTTGTGCGAAAGCTTTGAGGAAGCTGAGAATCTTGTAAGCGAAAGAAAAACGGCAAATATTTCGGAGGTTTTATTTTGAAAAAAATAAGGTTGGCATCTCAGTCACAGCAGACTGAATGCGGATTATGCTGTGCCAAGATGATACTTGCTTATTACGGTCGATGTATGTCTATGACTGAGCTCAGAGGAAAGTATCCTGTTGGACGCAACGGAACATCACTTCTTGAACTGAGTACAATCCTTCAGGAAAACGGAATGAGAACAAAAGGAGTAAAGATATCTGCCGGGGATGTCATGAAACATGGAGAACCCTGCATACTGTTTTGGGAGAACAGGCATTATGTAATTTTTGAACGGTGTAGCAGTAAAAAAATAGTTATAGTTGACCCTTCGATAGGCAGACAGAAAATAGAAATCGAGGAGTTTCTGACAAAATATTCCGAGTATGCATTGTATGCTGTTCCGGGTGATGAATTTCAGAAGGGAAACAGCGAAAAGAAGTATATCAGAATGTTCCTTCCGATTATTTTCGAGAATAAGATGCGGTATCTGGTGCTTGCGGTATGCTCGCTTATTGTGTATCTGCTTTCGCTGATATCTCCTGAGATAATGCGTAGATTAGTGGATTCGGTAGTTTTCGGAGAGAATAAGTTCAGGTACTTCATAAAGGTGTTTGTTTGTTTTGCCGTTATGACAATAATTATATCATATATCCAGAATATCCTTGTCATACGGATGAGAATATATATTGAAAAAGTGATACTACGGAACTCGTTCGGAGAACTTCTGGACGTCACATATAACTATTTCGAGACACGAAATGCTATGGATATAGTATATACTTTAAGAAGTGCGACTACTCTAAAGGAAATGTTTGCAAATCAGGTTGTAAACGGTGTTATCCAGGTTGGCGCAGTGATATTCTATACGATATATTTTATGTATCATAATATAGCCATAGGAATAGTCACTCTCCTTATATTCATTGCAAACCTTGTGTTTGTAGCCATGACAAATTCTGCCGTTATTGACAGCAGTAAA
This sequence comes from uncultured Ruminococcus sp., assembly GCA_900545125.1. Classification (GTDB taxonomy): domain Bacteria; phylum Bacillota; class Clostridia; order Oscillospirales; family Ruminococcaceae; genus Ruminococcus. The sequence goes on along the minus strand of UQXS01000069.1, from coordinate 3,823 downwards.
AGTTATATCAGCGAGGAAAGCAGCGTTCAGGGTATATATATGGAAACAGTGCAGTCTATGCTGAATGTTAAGATGACATCGTCTGAGAGCGAAATTTTCTCAAACTGGGAGAAAAAATTTGCAATTTATCAGAAAAAGCTCTATAATTCAGAAAAAATCGGGAATTACGTAAATATTGTATCGGATATATTTAAGCTTGTATCGCCGTTGATAATACTGCTTTTCTCTGTGTATCTTGTAATAAACAGTAGTATGTCACTTGGAACGGCACTTTCACTTTATACAGTAAGCGGCATATATATTGGTCTGGTTGATTCAGTATTCAACACTTACTGGAGTTATGTAAAATGTACTGTGTATATGGAACGTCTTGCGGACATTTCAGCCAGTGAAAAGGAAAAATGTACTGTAACAGAGCTTCGCAGGCACAAGGCTGAGGGAAATATTGAGTTGAAGAACGTTTCGTTCAGCTATGGAAATTCCAACGACAATGTACTTACAGATATTAATCTTAAAATAATTAAAGGCGAGAAAATTGCATTTGTGGGACGATCGGGAAGCGGAAAGAGCACACTTGCCAAAATAATTATCGGACTATATTCACTCAACAGCGGAAGTGTACTCTATGACGGGGTGGATATTTCAGAGATAGATATGAGAGACCTTCGCAAGCAGTTTGGTATAGTTCCTCAGAACGTAAGGCTTTTTAATAAGAGCATATATGATAACATTGTACTGAACAGGGAAAATATCAGTATGGAGAAGGTCAAAGAATGTGCAGAGATAGTCAACATCCACAGTGAGATTGAGAAAATGCCGATGAAATACAATACGATAGTATCTGAGGCAGGGGATAATCTTTCGGGCGGACAGTGCCAGAGAATCATTCTTGCAAGGGCGCTCATCAACTCACCGAAAATAATCGTTTTTGACGAGGCAACAAGTTCGCTTGACAATATAAATGAAATGAAACTCACTCAGCATCTGAAAAATCAGGGTTGCACATCTATTGTGATTGCTCATCGACTTTCAACTATAGTCAATTGCGATAGAATATACGTGCTTGATAAGGGACGTATAATAGAGTACGGAACTCATGAGGAACTCCTTGCAAGGAAGGGAGAATATGCAAAGCTTTACAGTTGTAGAGCTTCATAATCGGATATAGGAGGTTTTGTAATGAAAACACTGCTGAAACTTGATAATGTATCAAAGAACTACGGCAAAGAAAAGATTCTCAAAAATGTGGGAATGGAAATAAAAAGCGGTGAGATAGTCGGACTTGTCGGGCCAAACGGTTCGGGAAAAAGCACAATAATGAAGATAATATGCGGACTTATCTCCAAATATGACGGAAGTGTCCGGATAAACGGTGAAGATATCAGGGAGATGAAGTGCAATTATAAGAAGGTGGGCTGTCTTATAGAAAACCCGGGATACTACGGCAGCGATACCGGCTTTGACAATCTTAAGTTCTGTGCAAAGCTATCGGGTGCTTATTCCAAAATGCAGATAATGGATCTTGCTAAACACATCGGGATAGACAATGCCTTGAAAAAACGTGTCAGCAAGTATTCATTAGGCATGAAGCAAAAACTTGGCATATGTATGGCGATGGTGGGCAAGCCGGAAATACTCGTTCTTGATGAACCTACAAACGGGCTTGATCCGAGCACTATACCTGCCGTACGTGATATGATAAAGTATTCGGCTGAGAAAATGAACTGCGGAGTACTTGTTTCCAGCCATATACTCTCGGAGATAGAGGCAGTATGTGACAGAGTATACTATATCAGGAACGGTGGGATAGTACAGAAACAAGATATCAGACCTGACAGAAAAAATATATATTCATTTTCAACTGATTCTCCGTTGAAGCTTATAGAATGTCTTGAGAAAAAAGGCTTTAAGGCTGCTATGTGCAACGAAAAGGTAGAAGCGGAAATGGACGAAAGCGAGGCCGCCGGATTTCTCATATACGCAGTTAATGAGGGTATACGGATTTTCGTGATGGATAACAAGAGTCTTGACCTTGAACGAGAATATCGGAAGATAATGGAGGACATAGATGAATAATACGGCAGCGCTTGGTTTTACAAGCTTTAGAATGAATCTGAAGCGACTCAGCTTTCTTGGAACGCTTCTGCTTATCGCATTGGTATTCGGGGTATTTATGTACCGCAGAGGAACATCTCCGGAATTTCCGGAGACATCAGTCAAGATGCTTTCAAAGTTCATAGGATACTATATGGTGCTTCTTTCTGCGGATATGTTTGCAAAGGAGTTCAGCAACGGATTTTATAAATGCATTCACACGTCCGGGAGGTCAGAGAGCAACATAATCATCTTTAAGACATTTTCCGTACTATATACCGGACTTTTGCTGTTTGCGGCAGTAGCGGCGGTGCATATTGCGGTATGTCTCAAGAATTCTGTGAATATTGATATAAAGCTGATTGGCAGAGGTGCTGTAATATTCTTTGTTGCAAGTCTGCATTATTCTTCCGCAGCAGCATTGCTGACAGCTGTGATGAACAAGTACAAAATCACGATGTTCACCATGCTTATCTGCTATATAGCGCTGCCGTATGTATATATAATGTATCACAGTATTACGGGTAACGAAGGCGGAGCTATACGGTTTATTCCCTTTTTATCACTGGATAACGCCATAATGACTTATGATATTGAAGTTTATACTCTGATAGTCACTGCAGCTGTTACAGCACTTTTCTTTGTCATAGCTGCTCTTATTGCGGAAAATAAGGACATATCTTATGATGCGGTTGGAGAGTAAGGAGGGATATGGAATTGAATAGAGGTTTTCAGATTTATCTTAAAGACATACGCAGGGGCATATTCAACAAGGCCGTTGTGATAATGATAGTAAGCTCTATCGTCGGTGCAGCAGCTATCAAGCTGAGGTTACCAGCTATTCTGGAAGCTGGAGCGGGTACTGACCTTATTATCTCCAGCGTATTTAGGCTATTGCTTGTCTATTATGGAGTAAATCATTTCGGTTGTGATTATTTTACAAATAGTGCAAGACTTATTTATTCTGTACAGGAAGAGAGGTTAGTGATATATGGCTGCAAGATACTTGCTAATATGACTACGGCAGTATATCTTGCAGCAGTCCATATCCTTCTGAAGCTGACCGTACCAAATCTGGCAGGCAGCATATCTGCGGTAAGGGAAATATGGACTATTATGGGTGTATACATGATTTTTTCAACTGTTGTAATTGTGTTTTCCATGACTTTGTCACTGATAATAAAAAGCAGCTCTTTTATATTGATAGCTGACTATTTCCTTTTTTTCTGGTCTTTTGGAGATAATCTGGCAATGCTCGGAAAAAACACAAAGCTCGTTTTTCTACAGTCGCTGTTGACACATAACACCTTCTATGAGCTCGGCAGAGCCTTTACAGCATTGCAGATTGATCGGTTCACTATTAAAAGCACTATTCCTTTCATCCTTGTCTTTGGCGTTGCCGGAGCTGTCCTGCTTAAACAAAAGGATATTGCATAGCTTTGGCACAGAGACTCTTTTGACTTTCGAATTTTGTTTCTATATATCACAATTTCGTTTAGTGTTACAGATGAAAAGGGCAGGCAGACAAGCTACAAATACGATGAAGTCGGAAATCTTATCATGGTAACCGACGCTAAGGGTAATTCAACTTATTACATCTACGATGATTTCGGCAGAGTTATCAAGACGACAAACGCTCTCGGAAAAACTGCTGAAGCAACCTACGACATCAGTGGAAACGTACTCACATCGACTGATTTTGCAGGAAAACTCACATCTTATACTTATG
>UQXS01000068.1 GCA_900545125.1 uncultured Ruminococcus sp. | reverse complement strand
CGGAGTACGATATCAAATGCGAAGCGCTCATGCCGCTGCTCGACCGCAAGATGAAAGCCTTCTTCCACTGCCACCGTGCGGACGATATCTGTACGGCAATGAGGATTTCAAGGGAATTTTTTCTTGATCCGGTAATCATTCACGGCACAGAGGGGTATAAAATAGCCGATATTCTTGCGAAAGAAAAAGTTCCGGTTATCTGCGGCCCTGTCATCTGCGACCGCTGCAAACCTGAAATGAAAGGTCTGGAGCTGAAAAATGCTGCCGTTCTGCATGAAAACGGCGTGAAGATATCCATATGCACCGACCACACGGTAATTCCGGTGCAGTATCTTCCCTTGTCGGCACAGGCTGCGGTAAAGGGCGGTCTGGAGCTTTCCGAGGCTCTGAAAACTCTCACGTCATATCCGGCTGAGATACTTGGCATCGACGACGTAACAGGAACTCTTGCCGCCGGAAAGGATGCCGATCTCCAGCTTTATCCACGTGGACAGAATCCCCTTGATCTTATGTCAGAACCGATTTTCGTCATGATAAACGGCGAAATATGCCGAAAGGATATTTAAAATGAAAAAAGCATTATCTTTAATTTCCGCATTTGTATTGTCAGCCGCTGCCGTTCCGGTCTCGTCCGTTTCCGCACAGTCCGGCGAAGTGGCTGACGGATTCAGCCTGCAATATGAAGTTGTTGACGGAAACGCATATATCACCGGAGCTTCAGGCTCAGATCCCATTGTCATGATCCCCTCTGAAATTGACGGAAAGACAGTTTCCGGCATAAGCAGCAACGCATTCATGGGCATGGAGGAGCTCACTGCCGTTGTAATACCGGACAGTGTGACATCCGTGGGAAAAAATGCCTTTTCCGCCTGTCCGTCGCTCACTACGGTAACTATAGGCGGAGGGGTTGCAGACATAGGAGACATGGCGTTTTCCGCCTGTCCGTCCTTGCAGTCGTTCTATGTGGACGGCGGAAACAAAACATACTCCGCAGTAAACGGATCTCTCTTTGAAAAAACGGAACTGGTGACTTACGCCGGCGGCAATGATGCCGAAATACCGTCCGGAACCGAATCCGTCCGCCGTGGAGCTTTCATGGGCAAGACCAATATCGTTTCCGTTGAATTTCCGGACAGCGGACTGACTGAACTGGGCGATCATGCATTTTCCGGATGTACATCCCTCAGAAAAGCAGTAATTCCCATAACCGTGACACATACGGGAACAGGATGCTTTGCAAGCTGTTATAATCTGGAATATGTTTCTTTCAGCCTGAACTGCACAGCCATTGAGGACGATACATTCCGTGAATGCACAGCTCTGCGCAATATAAACATCCCGTCCTCGGTAACGTCTGTCGGGGATTCTGCCTTTCTCGGATGCAGCGGACTTTCGGGGATATACATTCCTCCGACGGTAAAAGAAATCGGAAAGGATGCAATAGGCAGAACGTACAATATCCGCAGTGAAGCCGTAGAGACCGAAAGCGGATTTACCGTTCATGCGGAAAAGGGGTCAGCCGGAGCAAAATATGCGGAATCCATGAACATCCCTGTCGCTCCCTTTATGATAGGCGACCTCACGGGAAACGGTAATATTGAAGGCAGCGATGCAACAATCACTCTCAATATGTACACCATGATATCAAGCGATGCGGAAATGGATTTCACTGCATATCAGATCGCCGCAGCCGACTGGAACGGTGACGATATGATAACCGGTTCTGATGCCACCATGATACTTCAGGAGTATACAAGGCTTTCGTCGACTAATGAGTAGCGGAATTCTACAAAACACGACTGAAATCAACAGATAAATTTTATACATACTGTTTGACGGCAAAGCTTGACACAGAGCGAAAAAAATGGTATGATTAAAGATAATAAACTTATGAGATGCAAGGAGGAATTTTTATGCTGACAGATATGAACAGTAAATTTCAGAAGGAGGGTCTGACATTTGACGATGTACTGCTGATCCCTGCCGAATCAAACGTAACGCCCAATATGATAAGGCTTGAAACGCAGCTTACAAAAACTATCAAACTCAACACTCCGGTGATGACAGCCGCTATGGATACTGTTACCGATTCACGCATGGCTATTGCTATTGCCCGTGAAGGCGGCATTGGTATCATCCACAAGAATATGTCTGTCGAACAGCAGGCGGAAGAAGTTGACAAGGTAAAGCGTTCCGAAAACGGCGTTATCGTCGATCCGTTCTCCCTTACCGAAGATCATATCGTTGCAGATGCCAACGAGCTTATGGGCAAGTACAAGATTTCCGGCGTGCCTATTGTTGATTCCCAGAACAAGCTTGTGGGCATCATCACCAACAGAGATATGCGTTTCCTCACTGATTTCGGCGCAAAGATTTCCGAAGTTATGACAAAGGACAACCTTATCACTGCTCCGGTAGGAACTACACTTTCGGAAGCACAGGAGATCCTCCGCAAGCATAAAATTGAAAAGCTGCCTATTGTTGATGAAGGCGGTTATCTCAAAGGGCTCATCACGATCAAGGATATTGAAAAATCAGTTCAGTACCCCAATTCCGCACGTGACAGCAAGGGCAGACTTCTCTGCGGTGCAGCTATCGGCGTAACGGCAAACGTTCTGGACAGAGCAAAGGCTCTTATCGACGCTCAGGCAGACGTCCTTGTGCTTGATTCTGCTCACGGTCACAGTGCAAATATCATCAAATGCGTAAAAATGGTCAAGGAAGCATTTCCGGACACACCTGTTATTGCCGGAAATATTGCTACTGCCGAAGCTGCTGAAGCTCTTATCGCAGCCGGAGCTGACTGCGTAAAAGTCGGCATAGGTCCGGGATCTATCTGTACCACACGTGTTGTTGCAGGTATCGGAGTTCCGCAGATCACAGCCGTTTATGACGTAGCCTGCGTTGCCCAGAAATACGGCATCCCCGTTATTGCAGACGGCGGAATCAAGTATTCCGGCGATATCGTAAAGGCTCTTGCAGCCGGTGCAAACGTAGTTATGCTCGGCTCACTGCTGGCAGGATGCGCAGAAGCTCCGGGCGAAACAGAGATCTATCAGGGACGTCAGTTCAAGGTATACAGAGGTATGGGCAGTCTTGGCGCAATGGCTAACGGCTCTACGGACAGATATTTCCAGGAGGGCGCTAAGAAGCTTGTTCCCGAGGGCGTTGAGGGACGTGTACCGTTCAAGGGCGCAGTTGCTGATACTATATTCCAGCTTGTAGGCGGAATCCGTGCAGGTATGGGCTACTGCGGATGTGTGGATATACCCACACTTCATGAAAAGGCGAAGTTCATACGCATCACCGGGGCAGGTCTCAAGGAAAGCCATCCCCACGACATCTATATTACTAAAGAAGCTCCAAACTATTCTACACAGTTGTAAGATTATACTGAAAAAGGAGAATATTATGAAAAAAATATTTGCAGCTCTTACTGCGTTTATATGTGCTGCATCCGTCTTTACAGGATGCGGAAAGATAGACGACAAGGACGATAAAAAGGACTCCGGAAAACAGTCGGAACAGGCTCTGGAGAACGATCTGGAAGACGCCATACAGAATGTTCTCGACGCCGTCAATGAAAAGGATATTAAAAAGGTCGCCTATTCATTCCTGCCGGACGATCTTACAGACTCGCTGTTTAATATCGCTGCAGACGACATAAACGACTTAATGGACATGGAAGATATTGACCTCTCGGACGCAGCCAATACGGGAAAGCTGATAAGCGTTGAAAGAACCGAAGATATTGACAAGGATTATCTTACGCTGATAGAAAAAGTTTTCTCGTTCGCAATGACTTTTGCCGATTATATGGAGAAAAACGATCTGAGCTTTGAAGATTTTGAGGAAATGGACGAAGAGGAGCTGCTCAATTCTCCTCTCGGGGACATAAAGGATATCTTTGAAGATACTGATCTGGATCTGAGTTCACCCGAAGATATAGTGTCCTCAGGAATCCTCGATAAGATAGAGACCCGATACAGCATAACAGACGGCTGCATGGCAAAGGTAACGATCGAAGCCGACGGCGAGACACAGACGATAGAACTGCCGTTCTATAAGATTAAGGGCGAGGGCTGGCACTGCGAAATGATACTATATCCGGCTATGATAGGTTATGTTGCAAAGTCAAAGCAGACATCTATTGCATCTACAGCACGTACCCTGCAAATGGCTGTCGCTACGGTTGCTACCGATATGGACGAACAGGGTTACGACCTGAGCGGTACGTATATTGTCAGCAATAATGACAGTTGGAATTACAATCTGCCGTCCGATATAGATGCCAGCGAACTCATAGAAGAGGCAAAATATTATTTCGACGATATTGACGATTTTAATTTCTTCGTTGTTGTAGTTAACGGAAGCTGCGAATACGTTGCCTGTGAAAACAGTGAAAATCCGGAATATACAGGCACATATCCTGTTAAGTCGTATCCAAGCAGTTATGACGGCAGCTATTTTGAATCCTCACCAATGAATACCGATCAGGAAAAGCTGACCATGCAGGAGCTTTACGACATGACTGTTGAAGTAATAGAGAATAATTAACAACAAAAAGGACGGATTCTTCCGTCCTTTTTGTTATCCCATTATATAATACTGACCGTCTATTTTATAAATTACGATACTCAGCATTTCGCCGTCCATGCGGTTTTTCAGCGGAACGGAAGAAAGGTCAAGTTCTTCGGAGCTGATATATGCATCAATGTTCACTGCCGTCCGTTCCTCTACCTGTGATTCAGGAGCAAATGCAGACACGATCTCGTCATACATACTAAAATCAACGTCTGCCATACTGTCCTGAATGATATAAGTAAATACGAAATCGCCGCCGATAAACTGAACATACGAATCATAGAGCTTCTGAGTGTAATCGTTAATATCCGTGATTGTTTCCTGCCCCAGAAGAAGATCAAAATAGCCGCCGTAAATACACGATTCCAGCGTTGCGGCATCTTTCTGACCGACAGCATTGAAGTAGCGGCAAAGAAGCTTTCCCTGATCGCTGTTAAGCTGACTGGAGATATATTCAAGCTGGAGCGGCGTTCCGCTTTCCTCTTTCGTCATTAGGATCGTTGAAGCGTTGTCGGGCATATCATCCGGAGAATAATTTTCGTCATATCCGACAAGATTTCCGTCGTCCTTCTTCGATGAACTTTCCGAATTTTCGCCGTTTGCGCAGGCTGTAAAAGTCTGCATCATGACAGCCGCCGAAGCAAGAGCAAGAATTTTTTTAATTTTCATAAAGATCCTCCTTAACCGAACGTATAATATTTACCGTCTTTTTCAGCGAACAGGATGTAAAATTCGCTGACAAGAAGTGATTCCGCCCCCTCTGCATCCTTAGCCATAACGCTGAAAGTCATGTAGCGGAGGGAATCGCAGTCGTTCTTAACGGATTCCTTGTAATCCTGCCCGAAAAACTTGTCAAGATTATCAAGAAACTCATCAATGCCGACCTCTTCGGATTCCACTTCGACAGGCTTTTCCACCTTGATTCTGGTTATTTCAAAACTTCCGCCCATATTTGTATTGAGATTATCGCATTGTGTCTGAAAGGACTTATCAAGACCGTACTGATAATTTTCCTGCAAATACTTCTCCATAGTCTCGATATAGCTTGGAAAAACGCATTCCTTGTAGGAGTCAAAATCTCCCGTTTCAAAGCTTGTAAAATACTTTTCCAATGTAGATATAAGTTCCGGCGGATAGTCCGTATCTTCGTAATAGAGCTTTACTCCGTTTTCGCTTATCCGGTAAGAGCCGAGATCATACTCTTCCGAGTCCTCATCCGGCGTGATAAGTTCACCGTTTCCGGCGGAAGTTTCCTCCTTATCCGACACTGAACTGCTGCCGGAACTTTCTTTCTTGTCCGTCGAAGAACTGTCGTTTTTTTCCTTTCCGCACGCTGAAAAGCAGCCAAAGCAAAGTACTGCCGATAAAAGGACTGCTGAAATTCTGTTTTTTCTCATTAACTTTCCTCCTGAATTATTTGTTATTCACCGCCAAAACCGAAATCACGACTGCTCGCTCAAATAGATGCTCACACGATTCTGTATCATGGCGCTACAGTCATGGGCGCTTACTTCGCCGGCAAAGTAAGCCGACGTTTCCTCGCTGATGATATTCATTACAGCCGTTTCACTTAACGAAGCTGAAGATACCGTGATACCAGTTACAAAATCTGCGTAATAGTCCGCCTGACTTTCCGTCATTGGGCTAATCGTTATATCAGTATTTGCGATCCAGTCATGGACTATCTCGTCCATATATTCCTTGTTTCCGTTTTCATCTATAAAGTATGGTTTTTCAAGGGCTTCTTCCCTGACTGTTTCAAATGCATTCACAGTCACCGGAATACCGTTATAGCTGCCGGCGCTGAAAAGTGTTCTGATAAATTCCCATGCGCCTTTTTTATTCTCTGATCTTTCCATTACTGCAAACTGATGAGGCAGCAGGATAAAAGAACCTTTCCCATTTTCCGTCGGACAACCAACAAAAGTGACGTCATCTCCGAAAGTTCCCTGTACTTGTACATTTATATCTCTGAAAGAGCTGATGTACATATCCGAGAGCAGCGCCGTATCATCACGGCACGATCTCTGCTCAAAATCGTAATCGTCAACCCCCGGAAACTGATCTGCAAATTCAAGCATACGTATATACTCATCTGAATCAAAAGAACAGGAAAAATCCTCATAATCAATAAAACCGGAACCGGAATTGGTAATAAAGCTCAGAACTGCTTCCTTGTTATTTCCCTGCTCGAATAGTTCCATATCATCCGGCATGGAATTGTATATTTCTATAAATTCGTCGATCGTCCAGTTCGGCGTGTCAACATGAGCGTTTTTGGCTGCCATGGTTTTTATCATAAAGGCGGGAGCAATTGTAAAAAGATGTCCGTCCGTTTCGCAGGCTTCCAGAAAATTTGGCAGAAAAGCTTCGCGTGGATATGTTTTATCAGTTTCCATAAAGTCATATAGATCTGCGAACGCTCCCTTTGAAGCAAGCTTTGCCGCTTCATTCGGATCGATCCACACCATATCGGGAATATTTCCGGAAATTATATCCATTTCCAGATCCTTTGCGGCTGAATCCAACCCTTCGATACTATAATCGTAATTTGCGGAGTAATCGGTGACTTTAATTCTGTAGTTATTGCTCTGTGCGTTAAAATCCGAGATATTCTGCTCTATACTGTCATATTTTCCGGCAACGGCAAGATTTATTTCCGTTATTCCGCTTACCTCAGACGCCTCTTTTTCAGAAAGACGAATGATCTTTCCGTTTTCAACAGCCAAAAAATCGCCGTCTGAAACAGGTGTAATATAGTTCAGACTGCTCAGACCAGATTCTGTAAGATCAATTAGCTTGTATGCAGTGTTATCCTCTTTCAGACCGTAAACAGCCGAATTATCCCTGATATATGCAAGATATCCGCCGCTGCCCGTTATCATATATCCGCCGAGACCTCCCGGCAGCGCCGCCTTGTAATCATCAAACTGCATGGAATCAGTATCAATGCACCGGACTTCCGATTTTGATTTATCCCAAACGATACAGGCAGGCCTGCCGTCTGAAAAACGAACGATACATGATACCACTCCGTCCGCTTTCAGCCCACCGAGTACATTTCCCTTTGTATCGACGGAAATACACTTTTCGCCGTCGCTGATAAGCAGTCTGTCTCCATCAATACAAGCCATATCTGTGATACTGTTCAGTTCAGTACCCGTGATTTCGGCGTCGGACAGCTTGTTCCCATTGAAGTCAAAGACTGCTATTTTATGGGAATATCCGGCATTATCCGTACTGTCAGAAGCGGCAGCGCTTGATATCATAAATATCTTATTGCCCGATACCGCAGACACGCTGCTTTCCATATTGATTTTTACCGTCCTGTAAACTCCGAAAGTACCGTCTGTGATGCATACTCCGTTATTGCCGAAAATCAGGATATTATCATTTTCTTCACTGTAAATTATATTCGTAATGCCGCCGATATCTTCCGGCTGCTTTAGCTCGGACTTTTTGAATATCGCCATATTATCGTTGTTTACTATACTGACTACATTTTCAGACCCGGATTTTCCTCCAGAAATATCCGATTTATTATCTTTCTTACCGGAACAAGAAACGCATGATACAGATGTCAAAAAGATAAGCGACATAAATAATGCGGTTAGTTTTTTCATTTTTATCATCCTTTTCTGAATTATTAAACATACAGCAATATGTTTACATATAAGTGATTCTAAAGCGCAAAAAAGACGATAAAAAAAGCCGTTTTGTAATTGTTCACAATTATTACAGAATTTGATTGCAGAATTTGTCTGAAATCAACAAGAGCGATTATCACGACAGTTATACAATTATGCAGATCTTTTATATATTCAGTTGCCGCCCCCTTTACAATAGTATACATCATATTTGTGATAATTGCAAGTGAAAAAGAAAAAAACGAGAGGGAAATTTCCCTCTCGCCGGCAATTATTTCTTTGCGTTTCCCCTGATCTTAGCCCTCTGAGTATTGCTGAGTATTCTCTTTCTGATTCTGAGCGATTCCGGAGTAACTTCCAGAAGTTCGTCATCGGCTAAAAATTCAAGGCAGTCCTCAAGACTGAGCACTCTTGGAGGAACAAGACGAAGAGCATCATCGCTGCCGCTTGCACGTGTATTTGTAAGATGCTTTCTCTTGCAGACATTTACCACCAGATCATCTGTTTTAGGCGATGCTCCGACAACCATTCCCTCATATACCGGTGTACCGGCAGGAATAAACAGCTGACCTCTCTCCTGAGCGTTGAAAAGACCGTAAGTAACAGCCTCGCCCGTTTCGTGGGAAATAAGCGATCCCGTGCTTCTGCGGTCGATATCGCCCTTGTACGGCTCATATCCCTCAAAAACGTGGCTCATGATACCCTCACCCTTTGTATCGGTAAGGAATTCGCTTTTATAGCCAAAAAGTCCACGTGCAGGCACAAGGAATTCAATACGCATACGGCTTCCCTGCGGATGCATAGAAACGAGTTCGCCCTTGCGGGTACCCATTTTCTCCATAACGGAACCGACGCAGTCCTCGGGAACGTCGATAACAAGACGCTCGATAGGTTCAAGTTTTTTTCCGTTCTCATCTTTTTTGAAAAGCACTCTCGGAGTGGAAACGGAAAGTTCGTAGCCCTCACGGCGCATATTTTCAATAAGAATGGACAGATGCATTTCTCCACGTCCGGAAACACGGAATGAATCTGTGCTGTCGGTTTCCTCAACACGAAGTGAAACATCTTTAAGAAGTTCACGGAAAAGTCTTTCACGGAGCTGACGTGAAGTAACGAATTTTCCCTCACGTCCGGCAAAAGGGCTGTCGTTTACGGAGAAAGTCATTTCAACGGTAGGTTCGCTTATCTTCACGAACGGCAGCGGTTCCGGAGCTTCAACGGCGCAGATAGTATCGCCGATAGTAATACCGTCGATGCCTGATATCCACACGATATCGCCGACCTGTGCTTCCTGAACGGGCACACGGTTAAGTCCCTGTATCTGTAGCAGCGAAACGATTTTAGAGTTGTAATTCTTTTTGGATTCCGTATAATCGCAGACAGTTATCTGCTGATTTACCTTTATTTTTCCACGAACGATACGTCCGACGCCGATACGTCCGACATATTCGTTGTAGTCAATAGAGGAGATGAGCATCTGCAAAGGCTCGTCCTCCTCACCCTTCGGTGGTTCTATGTAGTCGATGATAGTATCGAAGAGGGGCTTGAGGTCCGTTCCTGCCTCGTACTGGCTGAGGGACGCTGTTCCGCTTCTTCCGGAGCAGAAAAGTATAGGCGATTCAAGCTGCTCATCGCTTGCATCAAGGTCGAGGAGAAGTTCAAGAACCTCGTCGCCGATCTCATCGAGACGTGCATCCGGACGGTCGATCTTATTAACGACAACAATGACCTTGTGTCCCATTTCGAGAGCTTTTGAAAGAACGAAACGAGTCTGCGGCATAGGGCCTTCGGCAGCGTCAACGAGAAGCAGAACGCCGTCTACCATTTCCAGTACACGTTCAACTTCGCCGCCGAAATCGGCGTGTCCGGGAGTGTCGATTATGTTTATTTTAATATCGTTGTACATTACGGAAGTATTTTTAGCAAGGATAGTGATTCCTCTTTCACGTTCTATGTCATTAGAATCCATTACACGCTCGGCCACTTCCTGATTTTCACGGAAAACGCCGCTTTGCTTGAGAAGCTCGTCAACTAAAGTGGTCTTGCCATGGTCAACGTGGGCGATAATAGCAATATTTCTTACATTTTCTCTTTTTTGTCTCATATCATCTTTCCTTATAGTATGTTATTATAAATAATAGTTATAGTCAGTAACTTTTTGAACAACGCGTTTAGTATAGCACCATCGGGCATTTTTTGTAAATAAAAAATCATAAGAAAATGCCGGTACTGGCGGAAGGAACGAAGGAAAGGAGGGGCAGGTGTCGAAACGTGCGTTCCATAAAGGTTCTACAAAGGAAAAAAAACGATATAATTAGTAGTACATGACAGGAAAAAATTCTTAAAGTGTAAGAAAGGGAGAAACAAAATGACAGATAAGTGTCGGAGCATCAGGAAAATCGCATCGTTAGTGAGAAAAATATGACGGTATCTGAATCCTTTATAACAAAGTATTTAAGCTGACAGTCGTTTTCAATCTTAACACCATTGTAGTCTGAATCTGCCTGTACATATCCGTCTGGAAGAGGATATTCATCAAAGGATGATATTATCTTATATTCCCTGCCGCCTACATCAACATTTGGCTCCTGAATAGCACTTGTATCCGGTCCATCTGTACCAGACTGGCTGTTATCCGGCTGGCCGCTGTCAGTCGCCTTTGTCGTATCATCCGGTGTTTTAACATCATCGCCCTTTGTTGTCTTTATTGTATATGTTCTCTTGCTTCCGTCCTCTGCCGTAACTGTAATGGTTGTTGTATTAAGTCCCGGGTCCATACGTGTTCCTGATACTTTAACTGTTGCCTTTG
>UQXS01000067.1 GCA_900545125.1 uncultured Ruminococcus sp. | reverse complement strand
TCCGGATCTTCTCCGGCAAGAAGCTTTGTATACGCATTGAGTACCAGCGTTGCGTCGCTTCCGGTAACAATTCCGTCGCCGTCGATATCGGGGAAGTTCACCGTATCCGCCGTATACATTTTATTGCTGTTGGGCTTGATGTACGGAGCTGCTTTGAACGATACCGAAAACGTATATATGCCGTGCTTTTCCTCCCAGTTTACAGTCGGTTCACGCACTTCGTAATGATGATCCGGAAGAAGATCGTCATAAAGATCTTTCCGTCCTGTCCAGTGCAGCCATTCGAGAATATTAATAATCTTATCCTGCGCCCGTTTTTTGTGAAAACAAAGCAGCTCGAATTTGTAATTGAGAGTGCGTTCTCCGTAGCTCTGACGTCCGCACACCGAACCAAAATCATACGTCACACTGCTGAAAGGAACACGTTCCGTGCAGTCGTCTTTTGGAGCTGAACCCACCGAACGTTTAAGCAGACGCAGTCCGTGATGGTAGTAAGAATGAACTCCGTTTACCGTTATTCCCTCGATTTTCATCAGGCAAGACCTCTCTTTCTGAGCTGAATTTTTTGTCCCTGTTCCTTGTCGATTTTGTCCATATCAATTTCGCCGACCATATCTTTGTCTATAAAGATCTGGATATTTCCGGACGGTTCATCCGATTTTCCGGGACTGCTGTTGTTATTCACAGTGCTGTAGCTGTACTGATTGTTTATTATTTCAGATGTTGCGCTCGCTTCGGCGATATTGTTCATTCCTGTTCCCTGAAGCTTTAAGGCACGTACAGCATCGGGAGAAATATCCGGCGTAAAGCTTATGGATGTGAACATTTTCACCGCATCTTTTCCGATATCGGGAAGTTCCTCTGTAAAGCCCTCTCCGACGCCCTGAGCAAGATATTTTCCTACACTGTCACGCATTACCCTTGACGGCGAATGTATACCGAAAAAGTCCTTAAAATCGTCTACAACACCGTCTGCGAAATCGCCAACCTTGTCTTTGAGCCATCCGGCTGCGCTTTTGATTCCTTCCCACAAGCCTTCGACAAGCTGCCTGCCTATATCTTTAAGCTTTTCAGGCAGGGACATTACTCCGGTAACGATAGCGTCTACAAGATCCTTTGCCGCATTTCTTCCTTTTTCCATAAGATCGGACGCCCAATTCTTCACAGCGTCAAGAGCGTTCAGCAGCTTATCAGATATTTTTTCGGGAAGTTCGCTTACAAAGTCCATTATGTTCTCAACAAAATCAGAAGCAGCCTCGTATGCAGCATTTATCATATCCTCAAACCATTCCGAAACGGTATCAAATGTGCTTTCAAGAGCTTCGCCGATAGTATCTCCTACGTTGTCGAACCATTCTGAAATACTGTCGAATATTTCTTCCGCACTCTCAGCGATATCTGAAATCACATCTGAGAACCATTCTTCAATGGCGGATATGCAGTCGTCGAAGAATATTCCGAGTTGACCGAGCAGTTCCTCAGCAAGAGATATCAGACAATCGATCAGTGCTTTGGCAACAGCAGCGGCAGCTATAAGAAGATCCGGGATATGTTCTACAATACAGCTGATCAAAGTTACTATTATCTCAACGACAACCTCTGCTATTTCGTCTGAATTCTCACTTATATAATCTGCAAGAGCGATTATTATTTCTGCGGCAGCTTCGATGAGCGGACCGATGTTTTCCATAAGAAGTTCCGCAAGAATCCCAACAGCTTCAAATATAGCGTCAAGCAGAGGTTCAATATTATCTACAAGCGATTCCGCAAGCGACATTATCACTGACATTAACGCATTTATCAGAACGGGAATATTCTGGATTATTCCGTTTATCAGCTGATTCAGACCTTTCGCTGCTGCATCCGCAAGCTGAGGAGCGGATTCCGCAATTCCCTGTGCAAGGGACGTGATTATCTGCATTCCGGCGATGAGAACGTCGGGAAGTATATCTACAGCACAGTTTACAATGGTCAGAAGTATCTGTGAAGCCGATTCCGAAATTATGCTTATATTTGATATCAGACCGTCAATAAGATTTCTTACAACGGAAGCTCCCATTTCCAGAACCATCGGAAGATATTCAGACATTTTGGTTATCGCCTGACCAAGAACGTCTCCAAGACTTTCAGCAAGTCCCTCAAATCCGCCCTCCTTAAAAGCGGCGGTAAGCTGAGAGATATATTCTCCTCCAAGCTGCGCAAGCTCCCGGAGAGGTTCGTTAAGATTATCATATATTGCTATTCCGAAAGCTTCCGTTTTTGAACTGAACGATTTAAGATCGCCTTCGAGAGTATCGTTCATGGTGTCAGCCATAGCCGACATAGCTCCGTCACAGTCGCTGAGAGCGTCGGTCAGAGCGTCGAATTCCTCACCGCATCCGGCAAGCATAGCCTGTGCGGATTTAAGATCAACCTTGTTGAAAATATCGCTGAGAACCTGAGTTTTTTCGCCCTCGCTCATTCCGGAAAGCGCAGAATTGAGATCCTTGAAAATCTCGTTCATAGGGCGCATATTGCCCGAAGCATCGAATACCTCCAAGCCGAGATCTGCCATTGCCTGAGCCGCTTTATCCGTCGGAGCGGACAATGCGAGGATCATATTTCGCAGAGCAGTTCCGCCCTCTGCGCCCTTGATTCCTCTGTTGGCAAGGACTCCGAGAGCGGCATTAAGTTCCATTGTACCGCCTGCAAGAGATTTTGCCGTGCCGCCGACAGTGAGAGTGGCTTCTCCGAGCTGCGCAACGCTTGTATTCGCTTTGCTTGCCGTTTTAGCCATTTCATCGCCGAATCGGGTAAGATTATCGCTTGTCGCCTCGATTCCCAGAGCTGCCATAGCGTCGGTAGCAAGGTCGGAAGCGTAGGCAAGATCGAGACCTCCGGCTGCCGCCAGATCGAGGACTGCCGGAAGAGCATCCGCCGCCTTTGCCGCATCATATCCTGCAAGAGCGAGATAATTGAGAGCGTCGGCGGCTTCCGAGGCGGAAAAGACCGTAGATTCTCCGGCAGCGGCAGCCGCTTCTTTCAGCAGATCATAGCTGTTTACGCCGTCCTGAACGGTATCCTTTGTTATGCCCATAGTCGCAATGACCTGAGCCATGCTGCTTTCAAAATCCTTGCCGACGCTGATCGCATATCCGCCGAGAGCCGAGACAGCTCCAGCCGCAGCGGTAACGGCGGCAGTAACGGCAGCCATACCCTTTGAAGCAATGCTGCCGAGAGCGTCAAGTCCCAGCTTGAATCCGGTTTTGTCTATCGCCGTATCAAATTTTAATGTACCGTCATACACCGCACTTTTCCCTCCTTACAGGCTGTGCGGCGCATAGGCTCATTGCACTTTTCCGTTTTTGATCTTTACTTCAAATTCTTGTTTACATCCTCTTGTGCATTTTAAAAAAACACCGCTGCATCCGGCGGTATTATCATACAAAATCGTTTTAGCTCCGCAGTATGGACAGCGCAGCCAATTTCTTTCAAGAGGCGGTTTCTTTATTTCATTCAAAAATATCACCCCTCAAATATTGCCGCCATATCATCCTCTTCCATTTCAAAAGGCAAAGCGATCTGTCGCTGGATCGCTGCGATCCTTTTTCTTTCGGTTTCATTTTTTATCTGCGACAGATCTGCCGAACGATAGCCAATACGCTTCCGGCACTGTGAATCGTCCGGCAGTGCATCGAAAAGGCAGCGGAATTCCCACCAGTGCATATATTCAACTGAAAGCAAGTCGATTCCGTAAAATCTCCGGAAGTCGCCGAGAATAAAAACAGCGTCGTATTTCCAGTCGAATACAGGCGGACGTTTCGGCTGATCGTTTTCTTCCGGTTCTTCATCTTCGCCGTATTCCGGAGGATCAGGCTTGAGTCCGTCTGCACGATAAAATCTGAAAACTGCGTTCACAAGCTCCGGAGTTATTTTCTCCGGAGCTTCATAAAGCCATTCAGTCATAAGATACAGCTTTTCTTCCCGGGTCAGCTCCTGATCGGCGAGCATATCGCCGAAACGAAACCATTCACGGAAATCCGTTTCTATCGGATAAGAAACGCCGTCTGCTCTGATCTCCTCCGGAAACGGTTCGTACAGCGCATTTATCATTTCTTTCGGATTCGTCTCTGCTTACGATTCAGTCTGTATTTAGCCATTCTTTCATTTCTTGTCTCAGCCGCCGAGGCTTTCTGAGCGGTAACAAATTCAAGAAATTCAAAATAGATCTTATCGTAGGCTTCGGTGTTGTCCGGGATATCTTTGAAAATCTTTTCAGACGTTCCCTCTCCGAAGATATTATCGTAAAGATTGCGGAAAAGACGGCAGTACGCCCTGATGCGCATTGAAGCCTTACCGTCCTTCGGAACTTCATTTTCTTCCTTTTTCATTTCTTCAAAAGCGTTTTCATAACGCTCCATGCAGTATGCATCCTCAAGATCGAGTTCAAGGTTCAGACCATTGATCTCCCATGTTTTCCGGCTCATAAAGGCTCATCTCCTCATTTTTATTGTTGTTATCGTTTTCGGAGCCGCACTCCGGATCGGAAATATCCAGAGCCGAAACCCCGGATATCTAATCTATACTTTCGGTAAATGTGATCGTCTGCCAACCATCGCTGCTGGTCGCAGTTCCGAGAATTTTTTCTCCCTTGCACTTGAATGTGCCGGAGTAGGTATATACGTTGATATTGTCGCCCTCCGTTGACGGAATTACGGCATACGCACGTTTTATCGCCGTTCCCTCGTCCAAGTCCACGATAACGATATTGCGCACTGCGTCGTCTGCGATAAGTTCGCTGTCAGTGATATTTACAATATCCTCCTGTACCTCGCAGTTGCGGTGCAGATCGAAAGCGTAGGAAATTGACGGAGAACAGCCTATAATATCCGTTTCCTGAAACGGTTCGTCAACATACTGGCGGTTGTGTTCAATGGGATTCTTGCTCTGAGAAAGCTGCGTAAATTTCGGCATCCTCAGAAAACTCTCAGCACCGCTGCTGCCGATAACTCCGAAAAACGCAACCTTCTTGTGACGTGCAACAATGGTCTTTTTTGCTTTTTCTGTTGTTTCTGACATTTTTATTCCTCCTCGTAAAGCAAGCGTAATTGAATCTGATATCTTGCGGTGTTGCTTCCGGCGTCAAAGGCGTAGCCTCCGGTGACGACCTCCAGATCTACCGGGATTCTTCCGTCAAGATCGGGAAGCTCGCTGTCTGTTATCCATTCGGCAAAATGCTCATAAAACGCAAGATTCTCAATATTCTGATTTACGGTCTGACCGTAATATTCACGGCTTGCAAAAATAAAAAGAAACTGCTTCATGCAGCTTCCGTCGGTATATTTTTTGTAAACAGGATTGCACGGAACAGGCTCGACAACGTATTCTACAGGCTCACTACCAAGACAGTCTACCATAAGGCAGCCGTCTTTGAGTTCCGGAAAAGTCATGATATGTTCCTGGAGGCATTCGATTATCGGCTTCATGTAAATTTCTCCTTTGCTCCTTTTTCTATCTCGTCACCGTGGTCGGCTTTCATTCTTTCAAAAAAGAACGCTCCTCTGAGACCTTTTGCGCCATTGGATGCATTCAGTCCGTCTGTTCCCTTGCCTTTGTTATTGTAATATTGATCTCTGGCATAGGGAGCGATATATTCTACAACGCCCGAGCCGATCACAGTTCCCTGAGTACCGCTCATTATCATATTGCCTGATCGTTTGGGCATATACGGCTCGTTCAGTCTTAAAACTTCACTGTCAACGAACTTCTGAGCGTTCTCAAAGTTCGATTCCGATCTCTTTTTAAAGTTGGGATCAAAGGTAAGTCCTGTAAATCTTATCATTCCGCATTCACCTCAATATGACGTACAAAGGGCGAGCCGTGGCGGAGATCCTTGACGGACATAATTGTCACAGCCGTAACAGGAGGCTGTTCATTGCCGATTATATCGCCGACGATAAGGTCGCCGGGTTTCGGAATATAGCTCAGGGAAGTTTCCGGAATCGAAATAAAAATACCGTTATCCGGCTTTCTGTCAGAGCCGTTTGTCTGACCTGAAGAACTCTCCAGCCAGACCACCCCCGTTGTGTGCCTGATATATGTGGGCGCACGATTCTGCACTGTTTTCTCATAGATAGTACAGCCTTTTCTGTTGGTTATCATTTTTAAACTCCTTTGTAAAGCAGTCCGGTATTGCCAAGATACATAGCGATAATACGGCTTTTTTCTGCACTGTGTGAGCTGTCGCTCTTTTTTGCGTAAGTAACGGAATAACTGCCGTTTTTCTCGGACGATATATCCCCGTTCTGCTCAAATTTATACTCCGATTCAGCAAGAGCACAGCAGCAATTTCTGACCTTTGCGTTGAATTCTTCAGGAATTCCGCTTTCAAGCCGACCGAAAGTCTGCCAGTCGATATACTCCGACGCTCTTGCAGCAAAGTACAAAAAATCGTCCTGCGGTATCAACTTACCGCAGAACTGTTCCTTATAATAAGTATAGTCAGAGAAAATCATGATTTAATTTCCGATTCGGCAGCGGCAACATATCCGACCGCTACAGCCTTTGACGAGCTGAAATTAACTATTTCGATAACATCGCCCTTTGAGACAGCAATCTCCGTAGTTCCCGAAGTAAGAGCCGTACCGCCGTAATTGGCAGATGTCTGATTGAAGGTCGCTCTCGATGCAGGATTGACCTTGTAGGCGTAAGTCGTGCCTGTATTTCCGGCAGAAACAGTTGCAACCGTTGTACCTGAAGCTGATCCCGGAGCAAGGGATACTGTCAGCGATCCGGGAGAATACACAGCTCTGATCGCTGCCGAACGGAGAACCTTATGTGCATAGACCATACGTCCCTGAACGGCGCAAGCTCCGATATATTTTCCGGATTCAGCAAGATCCTGAATTTTTACCGGAACGCTCCACTCCCTTACACGGGTGGCAAAGCGAGGATGTCCGGCAAGCATAGCGAGATTGGCGGTGGTATCGTTCCATTCCTTGACGATAAATCCGGCAATTTTACCGATAGCTCCCGTTGCCTTTATTTCGTCCCCGAGATTTGATGCGCTGACAAATTCAGGAGATTTAAGGATAAGCGACATGGCGTCCGGCGTAACAAGAAGATATCTCCTGCCGTCGTTAGGTATTTTAGCCTTGGTCATATCTGCTCTGATATCCACGATAGTTTCATAAATATTATCCTTTGTAAGCTGAGAAACATTTTTATTTGTTGCTCCGCTGAGAAGAACAGTTCCGCCGTCTGTGTCGATCTGCTGTGCAAGACTGTAGCCTGCGCTGTCAAGGCGGTCTGCAACAAGATCATCGGGAACGGACTGTGAATCAAATCCGTCGATGATCTCGTTGACCGCCTTATCCTTGTCGATCAGAAGCGGAGCGTATGACGTAGAGCCGTTTGTGGCGGTGATGCCGTTTGCTTTGTCGTAATCGGACACGGCGACCTCGGTATCTCTTACCGGGATCTTTACAGCTCCGGCGGTGGGGTTTCCCTCGTAGTCGTTGTTGAAAACGAATCCGTCTTTAAGGCAAAGCTCGTCTCTGAGCTTTGCAAGAGTAAGCTTTGAGTATCTTTCCTGTGGTGTATGTGGCATAATTCATTCCTCCTCAATCAATTTTAAGTCCGGGATTTCTTGCCATGAATGCGGCTTCTACACCGCCGGGACTTCCGCCGTCTCCGCCTGTTTTGTACGAAAATTTAGGCGGTATCGGCTCTGTCTGAAAAGCGTCCGGATGCGATTCTTTGAAAGCGTTGATAACGTCATCGCCGCCGATCAGCTTGTCGCCCTCAAATTTCAGTTCCTTTTCAATGAGCGCATTTGTGAGATAATTCTCGTAAATATCGTCCCTGAGCTTAAGTCCCTTAACAAGACCGCTGACCTTTGTCTTGTGCTCGAAGGCAGCTCTGTCGGCTTCGGACTGCTTAAATTTTGCTTCCCAGTCCTCGGCTGACTTTTTAATCGTCTCAACATCCATGCTCTTGAAACCCTCGATCTGCGTATTAGCCTCCGAAAGCTGTGTTCTCAGCGTTTCCACTGCGTCCTTTTCGGTCTGGATATCGTTTCCGTATTCGGCGACGATCTTATCGACTGTCTCCTTGTCGGTGATACCGAGACCTTCCAGAAATTTTTTATCGATCATAATTCTGACCTCCTGTTTAAAAATTGGTATAAAAATAAGACGTGCTACCGTCTTGATTTTCCTCGCTTTATTTTTCTCCGGCGTTTGCGTCTGAGTATCTGCTGAACATATACAAGATAATCCGGAGAGCCTCTTTCAGGTTCTGACCATAACATACAATAAAGTTTTATCACGCATTTTCATCCCTTTCTTTAAATTTAAATATAATAAAAACGTCCTTTATAGAACGTTTTAAAGCAATGTAACTTTGGAAGCAATTTCTGTCAAAGACTTTCCATCATAAATTTTATCAGACATTAAATCGTCTATGTTAGTGTAAGTTTTATCAATATCTTTATAACTAAATATAAATTTGTTGTCGCTGCAAGGATTAATAAAAATAACATCATTGTTTGGATAATCAAGTAATACATCATTAGTAAATGACATTATAGCATCTCTTATATCTTTCGCTTTCATAATATATCTTTATGCTCCTTTCGTTCATTATCAGTCAGTTCGTCAACGGTTCGCAACGGTTGCTTATTGTCTTTCCATATATAATAATGATGATGTTCTCCATGTTGCCCATATGGATGCTGCTTAGGTTTACCATGATTTCCACTATGAATTTGTATTTTGATAATACCATTTTTATCATACAAAGTACGGTCAATCTGGATTTTACCGTCTTTTGAAACAGTTTGTGTTTCAATAACCGCAAACGGTTTATACTTAGTAGGAATTCTAACGTGCTCCTTACTTTTCCAGTCGTCGGTAATAATAATTGTACCATTTTTATTATAATGGAAACGTTTATATTTGTCAACTTCTTTTTTCTCCGCCCAAACCGTCTTCTGCGCCGTACTCCTGCCAAAACCAAGAACCTGAGTACGTGCGTTATCAGGAAGCTGACCCGTCTTTTCAAGGAAGTCCCTGAGCTGACGTTCTTTGTTCTTCAGCTTTACGGAAATGGTTGTGAAATCATCCGAAAACTGCTGTTTCACTTTGTCATCCGGAGCGTTGTTCCGGGCTGTATCATAAGCGACAGCTTCACGCTTCAGGCTTCGGATGTCACGTTCAAATTTCCTCTGCATCTGCGATATTTCGTACTCCGTGTATTTTTTGCCGTTGTATTCGATATTTTTGGCATTCATCTCCCGGAGACGTTCCTCGGTATAGTTTCTGACGCTTATTCCTTCAAAGAACGGATACCAGTCATGACGGCAGTTCCAGCCGCCGAAGCCGTCGCCTGTGCCGTATCCGATATCTTTCAGTGAAAGATATCCCTTTCTTCCGGATAAGCTCACAAGCTGTCCCTGCCATTCTGCGTGAGAGGGACGGGCGGTGGAATGAGCGGTTATCTCCATGAGATCGCATCCCATATCCTGAGCATTGATGAGCGAAAGCTGTCTGCAAGTCTGACCGACTCCAGTGAGAACGCTGCGCCTGACTGCAACATCGAGCTTGTCCCTGTGCCCGGACGGATAAAGTACTTCCGTTCCGTCTTTTGCGGCAGCCTTTACAGCGTTTCTGATTGCCGTGTTGTAGTCAAATGCGCCGCTTGATATCTGCATATATGCGTTGTTGCAGGCGGTTATGTAGGCTTGCTGAGCCGTATTTGCCGTAGTTAGCGTAAGGTTGCTCAGATCGCCGGAGCATTTCGCGTATCCGGCGTTAAGTGTCTGCATCGCCGCCGGAGACAGCTTTATTATCCCCTCCAGTCCGGCTGCTTTGTAAACGACATTATCGTTTTTTACAGCCTGAACTCCTGCGTCCTCAAACAGCGTTTTCACGTGATTTTTTGTAGCATCGGTGCGGCTTGCTATCTCCGCAAGGATGTCGTCGTAAACCATTCCTGATTCCTGCAATTGCTTTGCCTGCCATTTGGCGGTCTCAGTCATTTCGCCGTTTTTCATCAATCTGCGGACTATATCGCTGATTATGGCGTTATCAAGATCGGCGTACAGCTTTATCAGATCATCGCAGAGACGATCGTAATATTCCGGCGACAGCATTACAGATCACCGCCGAAAAGCGGAGCGGAGTCCGGCATATATTCTTTCGCCTTATCCTCGGAACAGCCAAAATACCACGCAATGAGCTTTTCGGCTTTAAGCTTTCCTGCCGTCACAAGCTGGAGCTGACGTGAAAATTCTTTGTCCCGGTCGACAGAAACGCCCTCGCCCCATTCAAACACGGTCTCGTACTTTCCGGTCGGAGCAAGCCTGTAGTAATCGGCGTATTCGTTGAAGATCCAGATAAGATGCTTTAAAGCCAATTCAAGAGCCTGCTGCTTTTCCGACATACTGGAACGTGAACGCTCCTTGCAGGAACGAACCTCCTCGGCGGTTTTTTCTACGGTCTGAGGATCAGAAATTGTTCCGTAGGCAAGATCACAGTTAAATTCGATTCGCTGTAAAATACGATTCAGACCGTTGAACAGCGAATTATCACGGATAGCCGGAGAAAACTCCTTGAAGAAATTTTCATCGCCGCCTTGAAGGAGATCATACAGCCTGTGTTTTCCTTTTGGAATAGTAGCCTTGCCCTTTTCTATCCTGAACATGGACTGCTGCGCCATGATCGCAAGCTCAGAGCCCTGATATTCCCACATAATACGCTCCCAGTGCTGATCTGCCTGACGTATCTCCTCGGCTGCCTTTTTGTAGCAGCTCATTCCGAGAGGTGAACCCATATCAATGTTATTGGCGGCAGGCATTCTGAAATATGCAAAAAGCGGACGTTCCGTGTCCCTGATAATCATTTCCGGCGTATAACTGCTCCATTGCGGAACATCCTGCAAGGAACATTCACGCCCAAGAGACCACATATCCTTACTGACAAAAGCACGGTTCACAACGGTATATATCATGCTGTGCGTATCAAGCGAATGATATTCAAGCCGGGTATAGAAGTTCTTTTCTATCGTCTGCCGTTCCTGAAATATCGCCGCTGTTATTTCACCGTCGGAATCGAAGCTTACC
>UQXS01000066.1 GCA_900545125.1 uncultured Ruminococcus sp. | reverse complement strand
TTTTCATTATCCCGTAAAGGGATAATGAAAATGATTAGGGTGAATATCCACAGAGAATATTTCCTTTTTGGCAGAAATACTGAAAACAGCACCGCAAAAGTTGCCTTTATTAAATTATACATGAAAGGATTGAATTAAATGAATCTTTCAATGAAATGGCTTGCCGACTATGTCAATGTCGATGTGCCGATAAAAGAATACTGCCATGCTCTTACAATGAGCGGCTCTAAAGTAGAGGGTTACGAAACAGAGGGAAAAGAGATTTCCAACGTTGTTGTCGGAAAGATACTCTCTGTTGTTCCCCACGAAAATTCAGATCATCTTGTCGTATGTCAGGTGGAAGTCGGCAAGGAATCGCCTATACAGATAGTCACCGGAGCTTCAAACGTAAATGCCGGAGATATCGTACCTGTTGCCCTTGACGGTTCAACACTTCCCGGCGGAGTAAAGATCAAAAAAGGCAGGCTCCGTGGCATTGAATCCAACGGTATGCTCTGCTCACTGGGCGAACTTGGTCTTGATACAAGGGATTTCCCCTATGCTATCGAGGACGGCATCTTCATCATGCAGGAACCCTGCCGCATCGGTCAGGATATTCAGTCTGCCATAGGACTTGACGACACATCCGTCGAATTTGAGATAACATCGAACCGTCCCGACTGCCTCAGTGTTACCGGACTTGCAAGAGAAACCGCAGCAACTTTCGATCTTCCGCTGCACATTCCCGTGCCGTCGTTCAAGGGCGTTGAGGGGGATATTGATAAGTATCTCAAAGTAGATATCCACAACACCGACAAGTGCAGACGCTACTGTGCCGGAATCGTAAAGAACGTAAAGATCGAACCGTCCCCACGCTGGATGAGAGAGCGCCTCCGTGCAAGCGGTGTACGTCCTATCAATAACTTTGTTGATATAACAAATTATGTCATGCTTGAATACGGTCAGCCGATGCACGCATTTGATCTTCGCTATGTTGACGGTGCTCACATCAACGTCAGAAATGCCGCAAAGGGCGAGAAGATAATGACACTTGACGGCGTTGAAAGAGAGCTTTCCGAAGATATGCTGGTTATCGCCGACGAAAACAATCCCGTTGCTGTTGCCGGCATTATGGGCGGCGAATACAGCGGTATTATGGACGATACAACAACTGTTGTCTTTGAATCCGCATATTTTGAACCGACTCAGGTACGCCGCACATCAAAGGCGCTGAAGCTCAAATCAGATGCATCCGCAAGATATGAAAAGGGCGTTGATCCGCTTATCAGCATGGTCTGCCTTAAAAGGGCGTTCCAGCTTGTCGAGGAGCTTGGCGCAGGCGAAGTCATCCGTACGGTCATCGACTGCGACCATACCGATTATGTACCGTCAGAAGTTGAATTCAATCCGGCATGGATAAACAGCTTTCTGGGCACAGATATTTCATCGGCTGCAATGACCGAATATCTTAAAAGGCTGGATTTCTCCGTAGAAAACGGCAAGGTCACTGCTCCGTCGTTCAGAATCGACATAGAATGCAAGGCTGATATTGCAGAGGAGATCGCAAGAATTTACGGCTACAACAACATTCCCTCAAGTGATTTCAGGGGCGTTGCAAAAGCTGAATTCACGGCAGAGCAGAAGTTCATCCGCACTCTCAGAAATACTGTCGTTTCGCTGGGCGGATATGAAATTGCAACATATTCTTTTGTATCACCGAAATATTTTGATAAAATCAGACTTCCGGAGGACAGCAAGCTCCGCAATACGGTAAAGATCGTCAATCCGCTTGGCGAGGATACCAGTGTCATGAGAACCACAACTCTTCCCTCTATGCTTGATGTACTCTCGTTCAACTACAATAACCGCAACGAAAAAGCCTGCCTTTTTGAGATATCCAAAGAGTATATCCCGGCAGAAAAGGAAAAGGCATATATCAATGGCGATACTCTTGCAAGCGGCGGAAAAAAGCACAGATATGCCTGTTCTCTTCCTGACGAACCCCAGAAGCTTACACTGGGTATGTACGGCGGCAATGCTGATTTTTACACCATGAAAGGCATGGTAGAGCAGATTCTTGAAGAACTCGGCATAAACGACGCTGAATACGTGCGTGCATCCGACTGCGAAGTTTTCGACGAAAAATATGCACTTCATCCCGGAAGAAGCGCCGTTATCCTGAAAGACGGCGTACATCTGGGAATCATGGGTGAAATACATCCGGAAGTCCAGAACACCTACAAGCTCGGCACAAAGACTTACGCTGCAAAGCTGAATATTGACGAGCTTATGTCCGCAGCTTCCGGCAGAATCACATACAAGCCTCTTCCGAAGTTCCCGGCTACGACAAGAGACCTCAGCCTTATCTGCGACGATGAGATACCTGTTGCCGAGCTCGAAAAGGCAATTAAGGGAGCTGTAGGCAAAATCCTTGAAAAGGTCACTCTCTTTGACGTGTACAGGGGCAAGCAGATCGAGGACGGCAAGAAGAGTGTTTCCTATTCGATTTCGATGCGCTCACACGAAGGAACTCTCACGGACGAACAGGCTGACGGAGCTATGAAGCGTGTTCTCAAAGCACTTTCTGCTCTCGGAGCCGAGCTGCGTGGATGATCTGACATAACAGCTTATAAACAATCGGGGAACGTCCTGTAAGAGAGGGCGTTCCCATATTTTATCTACAAGCTGAAAGGAAAATACTGCCTCCTCTTTGTAAATAAATTGAAAAATGTCACGTTTACTGTTTACAATAAACGCAAAATATGATATTATATATTTATATCATTATTTACAGGAGGGCATAATGACAGAAAAAAACGAAATAGAGAAAATACTTAACGGCGAGATGCCGGAAAGTGACAGTCCGCAGAAATCTCACAAAAATCGCAGAGAAAAAAAGCCCCGGAATAAATTCAAGTTCCTTGCATTTATTGAAATGCTGCTTATTATCGTTCTTGCCGGCGAACTTTCATGGAGCGTCTTTCTACGTGACCGTTTCATCAAGGACGACGAAGCCGTTCCTGCCAGTGCCGGAGCAGATTCTCTTGAACCCCAGATAAGAACACATCCGGTCATTGAGAAAGAAGAAACGATATATCAGCTTGACGGCAAAAAGATACTCATGAAAGACAGCGTTTACGGTGAGATATTCTTCCCGGTTTTTGCCGATGTTCCGGCGTGTTCCAAAAACATGGAGCAGATTGTTACGAGAAACGGCTACTCTTTCTACACGGAAAACGGACAGATAACTTCTATCCCCGGCATTGACGTTTCCGAGCATCAGGGTGATATAGACTGGAATAAAGTCAAAGATGCAGGAATTGAATTTGCAATTATCCGTGTTGGATACCGGACTTACGGCGGAGGGGAGATAACTCTTGACACAGCATTTCAAAAAAATCTTCAGAATGCCGATAAAGCAGGAGTCAAGGTCGGGGTTTATTTTTACTCTCAGGCAGTTACTCCGGAAGAAGCCATACAGGAAGCCGACATGGTAATCGACGCTATAGAGCCGTATAACATTACATATCCGGTCGTTTTTGACTGGGAGATTATTTCCGGAGACTCCGCAAGAACTGACAAGATAACTGTTGACGATCTTGCCGAATGCTGCACATCATTCTGCGAACGTGTTAAATCTGCCGGATATACCCCCATGATCTACCAGAACAAGAACACCTCGATGTTCAAGCTTGACCTCCCACGGCTGAAAGACTATGATTTCTGGCTGGCTGAATACAACGACAAGCCGACGTACTACTATGATTATCAGATGTGGCAGTATTCATCTACAGGAAAAGTTCCCGGTGTAAGCGGCGACGTTGACATGAATATTTGCTTCAAAGATTACAGTAAATCCGAATAAAAATAAGAGTCTGTTCCGTAAAATGCGGAACAGACTTATTATTTACAGATTATTTTTTACAAAAAGGATTTTCATAGCGTCAAATTGATATGTTCCGTCATTTTTTTCCGTTACATGGAACTCAACAGACTTTGAAACGCTTTTTTCCATCCACGAAGGTCTTTCGTCGATATAATCTACTGTTATCGTATATTCGCTGCCGCTCTTAACAATTGATTTTACTTCCGGCTCATATGTAAAAACGATCGGATGTACCGGAACATTGTAAACGCCTTTTTCCGGATCGTAATAGAACCGTGATGTCACAGGCCCTACGGTGGTATGCTCAAATGCCGTGTGCTCCTGTCCGAAAAGCGCTACCGCTTCGGCTTCAACGTCGTAGGCAGAAATTGAGATAACATCTCCCCCGGCTGCGTTGACAGGATATTTCTCCAGTTTTTCGTCATTCATTATGATAGACCATATAGAAGCTGTAATGATTTGCTCAGAAGTCAGATCGGAGGGCTTGTCAAAAGATTCAATATCCATTATGACCATAGGGTACACCAGCTCTGTAAAACCGTCTTTTTTTGTTTCGCCGGATGTAAAGCTTTTCAGCATTTTTATTCCCCTGCCTGCTGTAACGACAATGCCGATAACGGCAAAAACAGTGAAAATAACGCCAAGAATTGCATAGAAACGTCTTTTCAGCTTTTTTTTCTTCGGTGGATTTTCTTCGGATTCCTCCGTTTTCTCGCTTTTTACATCCAGAAGCACTTCCGGATCTTCGTCAAGTATATTCGTAAGAGCGGAGGTTAATCTGCTTTTACGTTCCGGCTTTGGCTCATCTCCGGGCGATTCCGTCTCCTTATTTTCATCTTCGGGAGTATCCTCCGGTTTCTTCCCGTGTTTTCCTTTATGATCTTTCTTTTTATCGCCGCCGTCATCGTTTTTGCTCTTTTCTTCGATCTCGGCTATCGCATTGGCAGCATTCTCACGTATATCGTCAATAAGACTTGTCACGCCGTCTTTTTCTTTTGGATCTTCCGCATCATCCGGTTCAGTGGTTTCGGGGGAAGATTCCGGCTCTGAAACGGTCTGACCGGCGTTCCCCTCATCTGTTTCCTCAGAATCGTCATCTTCATTCTGCACGCCGTTTATAGCAGCAAGAGCCGCTTCTATAAGTTCTGTTGCCGATTCTTCCGGCTCATCCGCATAAGACTGTTCCGTGTTGCCGTTATCGGTCTCAGCAACTTCGTCCGGAGAGCTTTCCTCAGTAGCTTCCGGCGTAATATCTTCGTTTTCAACGGATTTTTCATCTTCTTCGCTGCCGGAGTCTGCGGAAATGTTTTTATCGGCAGAATGCTTCTTTCTGCGCTTTGAAAAAAGGCTTTTTTTCTTCCTGCCGGATTCTTCCTCCGAGTCAATCTGCACCGGCTCTTCAACAGGCTGTACTTCCGGTTCTTCGGACAGACTTCCGTTATCCGGAACATCTTCCGCAGCCGTAACGGGATTTTCCGGTTCAGGTTTTGTTTCAGGTTCAGGAGTTATTATCGGTTCGGGAATAACTTCCGGTTCGGGAATAACTTCCGGTTCGGGTGTGATTTCCTGCTTATCAGCGGTGTGCTCCTCTTCGCTCCGGATATATCCATGCTGCTTATTTTTCTCTTCAAAGCGGCGGAGTTCTTCATAATCGGGAAGTTCGCCGGTAATAACGACCTTTTTCTTCAGCTCGGGAACAGGAACTTCCGGAACTGCCTGAACGGCGGCGGCAGATTCTTCCTCCAACGCCTTATTTTCTTTTTCCTCAAGTTCATTAAGGATATTTTCTGCAAGGGACGGCTTTTTTTCCGCCGTCAGCGCATTAAGCAGATCATCGACCGACATATTATCATAAATACTCTTGTGCTTTGCCGGTTCTGTCCTTGCCGATGCTTTTTTTTCGTCGCTGTTTCCTTTGAGATTATTGAGCATATCGTCAAGATCTTTTCTGATAGCCATTACGACCTCCAAAATAAATAAAAGTTAAAACAAAATCAAGTAAAAAATTCCAAAAAGTGTTATCTGATCTGTCCGTTTCCATTGATAACATATTTAATAGTTGTAAGTTCTCTGAGCCCCATAGGACCTCTTGCGTGGAGTTTCTGGGTAGAGATCCCTATTTCTGCGCCAAAGCCGAACTCTCCGCCGTCAGTAAATCTTGTTGAAGCATTTACATAAACAGCAGCAGCGTCAACACAGCGCTGGAACTTTTCTGCATTTTCCAGAGATTTCGTAACAATACACTCGGAATGCTTCGTTCCGAAACGGCTGATGTGTGCAATAGCTTCATCAACGCTGTCAACGACCTTAACAGATATAACATAGTCAAGAAACTCTTTTGCATACTCCTCGTCTCCGGCTTTTTCGACGGTATCGCCGAGAATTGCGATAGTCCGGTCGCATCCGTAGAATTTAACGCTGTGCTTTGCAAGACGTTCTGCTATCATCGGCAGAATCTTTTCTGCGCAGTCCTTATGTATAAGCAGACTTTCCACCGCATTGCACACGGAAGGACGCTGTGTCTTGCCGTTGTCGACGATATTTACAGCCATTTCCGGGTCAGCGGAAGCGTCAACAAAGACATGACAGTTTCCTGTTCCCGTCTCAATAACAGGAACGGTTGCAGTATTTACGACAGCCTGTATAAGACGTCCGCTTCCCCTTGGAATGAGCACGTCAAGATATTGATTAAGGCGCATAAGTTCGTTGGTAGTCTCACGTGACGTATTTTCAACGACCTGAATAACATCTGCCGGCAGACCTGCTTTTTCGACAGCGTTCCTCATGATAGTTCCAAGACATATATTAGAATTTATAGCCTCTTTTCCGCCCTTGAGAATAACTGCATTTCCCGCCTTGAGACAGAGAGCTGCAGCATCTACCGTAACATTGGGACGTGATTCAAATATAATTCCGATAACGCCCATAGGCACTCTCGTTTTGCATATCCGCAGTCCGTTGGGACGGGTAAATCCCTCGATGATCTCTCCCACCGGATCGTTAAGAGCGATAAGTTCGTCAACGCCCTTTGCCATTCCCTCAATACGTTTTTCATCGAGACGAAGCCTGTCCTGCATTGCCTCGGACATACCGTTTTCCCTTGCTGCCCGGAGATCCTTTTCGTTTTCGGCAATTATAATATCCTTGTTTTCCAGCAAAGCCACCGATATCGCAGCAAGAGCGCTGTTCTTCAGTGAAGCGGATGCCGATGCAATGGCAGATTCAGCCGTTTTGGCTTTTTTTCCCAGTTCTTCAGTATAGTTCATATAGTCACCTCATCAGTTTTATTTGCGTTAAAAATAGTGCCGATCTCCTTATTTTCAAAAAGATCGTAAAGCAGTTCCGGATTTTTTCCGTTCATGATAACCATGTCAATACCTGCTTCGGATGCGATCTTTGCGGCGTTGATCTTCGTGGACATTCCGCCCGTTCCCAGACCTGACCCTGCGCCTCCTGCCGCATTTTCAATATTGGACGTTATCTTCTCCACCACTGTTATCGGCTTGGCATCTGGATTTTTCCGTGGATCATCGTCATAAAGACAGTCGATATCCGAAAGTATCAGCAGGAGATCTGCTCCTGCCAGAGAGGCAACCAGCGCCGACAGCGAGTCGTTTTCGCCGATTTCCAGTTCAAGTTCATCAATAGCGATAGTATCGTTTTCGTTGACGATAGGGATGACCCCCATGCCGACGAGAGTTTCAATGGTATTTTTAAAATTCTCGCAGTGGCTCTGATTGTTGATGATCGTTTTGGTCAGCAGTATCTGAGCGACTGTAACGCTGTATTTTTCAAACATATCGTCGTAAACGTGCATCAGTTCGCACTGTCCGATAGCCGCAACTGCCTGTTTCATTTTGGTTTCACGTGGTTTTTCGGGAAGTCCGAGCTTTCCTGCGCCAAGACCCATTGCACCGGAAGAAACCATGATTATCTCACGTCCGGAATTGTGGAGATCCGAAATGACCCTCACGAGATTTGTCATTCTTCTTATATTCAGTTTGCCCGTAGCATGGGCAAGAGTAGAAGTTCCCAGTTTTATAACGACTCGTTTTTTTTCAGAAATATTTCTCATAAAAAGCTTCTTTCAGTTTACTTTATTTATTGGTTTACCGTTCTGCCATGCACGGAAATTGCTGCATACTATATCAACAAGACGCTGTCTTGTTTCAAGTGCAGCCCACGCAGTATGCGGAGTTATGCGGCAGTTAGGGGCATTTTTCAACGGAGTGACCGGCAGCATTGGTTCATGCTCCATAACATCGACATAAGCTGCGGCGATCTTCCCCGAACGTAGAGCTTCGGCAATAGCTTTTTCGTCTGCGATTCCTCCTCTTGCAGTATTTATGAGTACTGCCGAACTTTTCATTTCACACAGGAGTTCCTCATTTATAATTCCCTTTGTCTGCTCTGTCAGAGGGCAGTGAAACGTCAGTATATCTGCTTTTCGGGCTGCTGTATGTATATCAGTCACTTCATATCCGCAGTTTTCCGGAACAGTTCTGGTGCATATTACTATATTCATGCCGAAAGCCCTTCCGATTTCAGCAACACGGCGTCCGATAGAACCGAATCCAACTATAGAAAGAGTTTTTCCTGCAAGTTCGCCGATAGGAAGCGGAAAAAATGAAAATGTCGGGGATTTTTCCCATTCACCGGCTTTTACAAGGAGATCATAGTCCCTTATACGGCTGAAATGATCGAGAATATAGGCAAATACCTGCTGTGATACAGCATTTGTTGAATACTGTCCGGCATTACATACCGTTATCCCCTTTTCGGAAGCTGCTTCAAGATCAATATTATTGCATCCCGTCGCAAAAAGTCCGATATAGCGCAGATTCGGGCACATATCCATAATTTCACGGGTTATTTGTACTTTATTGCAGAAAACAGCTTCGGCGCTGCCGATATTAACGGCTGTTTCCTCCGGCTTTGTCAGCGGAAAGATCTCGGCGGTTCCGAGTTCGTTTATTTTATCAAGGGGAATATCCCCGGTGCAGCTTACTGTAGCCCAGTCAAGAACGGATATTTTCAAGACTGTTCCTCCTCATTTGCTTCGGATGATTCAGCGGCATTTTCATTTGCTTTTTCCTCTGTTTCCGGTGCATCTTCGTCCGGTGATCCGTCTGCCTCCTCAGCGATTTCCTTTGGCGATCTGAAAATAAGAGACAGTACAGCTGCGGCGGCAATAAGGACTGCTTCCGCTATTCCGACACCGTAGAAAACCGTTTTGCTTTCAGATATCCACACCAGCAGAGAAAGCGGAATAGCCACCGCCATAATGAGCTGGAAAGGACGTTTCTGGGTAAAGAAGCGATACGCAAAGAATACAGCTCCGATGCAGGCAAAAATCAGATGCATACGAAACGGGAACGGAAAAAGCGTCGGATTTTCAATTCCTGCCTGCTGTGTCATAACAAAAAAATCAAAATAATTCATGATAACTCCGATCTGCCGTTGTACCGGATGCCATTCATCCGCAACAGCCTATTAAAAAATATACTCTTGATATTATAACATACTTTTCAGAAAAATTCAACTGCTTTTTTTAAAATCGACCAATTTTATGCAGGAATTCTGTTCCTGAACAGGCTGCCGTATAAAAAAATGTTATTTCAAAAAGGACTATTATACACATCAAAATAAAAGCATTATTTTAATTCGGAAAAAAATACTATTTTTCATTGATTTTTCTTAAAAAATAATATATAATATGTGTATAGATATTTTATATGATCGGAGGATATGAAATGAATCGAAAACTGCAAAAAATCACTGCATTTCTGACCGGAATTGTCACTGCCGCCTCATGCACGGGGATATTCTCACCGGAAAGGAAAAACCATTCCGAAACCGTTACAGCAGATGCAGCTTCCGCCAATATTCCTGCATTTCCCGGCGCTGTCGGCGGCGGAAAATATGCAACCGGAGGACGTGGCGGCGAAGTATATCACGTCACAAACCTTAACGACAGCGGCGCAGGTTCTTTCCGTGATGCCGTCAGCAAATCCAACCGCATCGTCGTTTTCGACGTAAGCGGAACTATCGAGCTTAAAAGCAATATTCTCTGTCAGAGCAATATTACAATTGCCGGACAGACAGCTCCCGGCGGCTCAGGCATCACTCTGAAAAACTATAAAATGGGTATGTCCGGCGATAATATCATCTGCCGCTACATCAGCTCCCGACCCGGTCCGTACGCTGCCACAAGCTCCGGAAACGACGCATGGGGCGGCGCAAAGGGTTCAAATTCTATTATCGACCACTGCTCCATGGGATGGACTACTGACGAACAATGGGGTCTTTACTCCAACAACATGAACTACACCGTTCAGTATTCCGTGCTCGGCCCCGCCGATTCATGGGGCGGTCACAAAAAGGGACTCCACGGATTCGGTCTTATGATGGGCAAGGGAAATCTCACATTCGACCACAACCTTATCATCCACAATGTTTCAAGAAATTTCCGTGGCAAGGTGCAGGATACCTACACGGCTGATTTCACCAATAATATCATCTACGACTGGGGATATCAGACGGCTTACGGAACCATCGGTCATCTGAATTATGTGAATAATACCCTTAAAGCAGGAAATTCCACCACCGGCGGCTACCATTGGATGTCCGTTGACAGCAGTACAAAACCAGAAAATTTCAAAGTTTACTGCAACGGAAACCGACTGATAAACAAGGACGGCTCTCTCCATGCGATCACCAACGATAACTGGTCGGGAGTAAGCGTAAAGACCTCTATCGGCATTACAAAGGATGATCTCTACTCTGCATCGCCGTTCCAGACTATCGTCAACGGAGAAAACGTCTCTTCTGTTGCCGGCGCAGAAAGTGCAGCTGATTCATACGATCATGTTATTGCTTTTGCCGGAAACGGCATCTCTTCCGATAAGCGAACGGCTATCGACCGTCAGTGCGCCGAAGAGACCCGGAACGGTACGGGATCATGCAGCGGAACTTCCGAATATGACGCATCGAACACCGATCTTGATAAATATAAGATCCAGTGCGGCGTAACTTATACATACCCGTCTGCCATACTTACAAAAGAAATAATCGACAGCGATAACGATGGAATGCCGGACGAATGGGAAGAAGCAAGAGGTCTTGACCCCAACGATCCCGGTGACGCCAACGGCGATTACTGCGGCAAAGGATATACAAATATCGAATATTATATCAACGACCTGACGGTTGATTCATTTCCGGAAGGAGTAGTTGAACTTTCTCCCGAAAATGCCGTTCCCCCCGTTCCG
>UQXS01000065.1 GCA_900545125.1 uncultured Ruminococcus sp. | reverse complement strand
AGGATAGTTATTACCAGTTCGGAGGGCTGGAGTTCACCGAGCTGACGTTTTCCCATAAGCCTCACGGCGAAGATAACGAGAAAATAAAGAATAAGCGATCGTATAAAAATAATGCTCATAGGCATAGTCCTTTCCTTTATAATTACTGATAATTATTATTTCTGATTCATATAAAAATATTCAAAAAACAAAAAGCCTCTGCATAGGAACAGAGACTTTTTGTTTTATAGAGAGATAGAATTATGCGTTTTTAGCGTTGTATTCTTTATATGCCCTGACAATAAGATCAGCGCAGAGATCATCGCCCAGAACAGCGCTGTTAAGGCAGAGAGAATAGCTGTCCTTGTCCTGCCACAGCCTGCCCGTATTGACATTGTAGAAAGTTTCACGGCGCTTATCCGCCTTTTTCATAACGGATTCTGCCTTATTCGGAGCGATTCCGTAATCGGCTATTGCTCTTTTTATGCGATCCTCCGGATTGGCATAGATATAAACGCTGAAACAGCCCTTATCTTCGAGAACGTAGCTTCCGCAGCGTCCCACAAGAACAAAACTGTCTTCTTTTTCAGAAATTTCGGTTATGATACGGCTTTCCATAAGAAAGACCTTATCCGAAAGCGGAAGACTGTCTTCCATAGACCTTGCCGGATTTGCCGAAAGCAGCAGAGAATACAAAAAGCTTGTAGGAACATTTTCCTCTGCCGATTCAAGATATTCCGGCGAAATGCCGCACTTAGCCGCTGTCATTTCAAGTATCTGCCTGTTATAGCAATTTATTCCCAATTTTTCGGCGGCAAGCTTTCCGATAACGCTGCCACCGCTGCCATACTGGCGTTCTATAGTTATTATATTCTTTTTCATCGGAATTACCCCCTGAACTATCAGAGCATTTTACGTAATAAAAAACTGCGGATCCGCCGTTAATAAAACCTGCTCCGGCATATTTTCACTGCACACAGCATAAAGTGAAATGTGTCAATATATATTATACCACATTCTGCACATTTTTCAATACAAAAAAAGCAAATTATTAGCAGAAACGTCAATTTCTCCGTTTCTGACAATTTGTGCAAGCATATATTGTGCAATTTAACAGCAAAAGGGAGGATATGAATGAGTATAACAGAAGCCGATCTTATGAGACTGTATCTTAACAGGATCTCTTATAATTACCCGGATATTCCCAAAATACCTGATGCCGGTTCATACGAAGAAGCCGCCGGAATTTTTGCAGACATATTCGGACTTGACGAAAGCGGCAGCAGCGCCTTTTTTTCCAGACTTGACATACTCCACGATTCAATTGTGAGGGCGCAGATACTTTCATCCGCCATTGAGCAGACCGAAGATATTCCGGCACAATATCCCGGAGAACTGCGGAAAAATACCTCCGGTGACAATGTAAGACTGATGCAGACATGGCTTTACGGAGTGAGTATGTTCTACCCCATGATAACAGCGCCGGAGCTTTCGGGAACTTTTGGTGAAAAGACCTCCGATTCTGTCAGCAGCTTTCAAAAAACGTTTTCCATGCCGGTCACCGGACGTGCAGACAGAACTTTCTGGAACTCTCTTTACCGCACGTTTGCGGCGATTTATCGGGAGGAACTGCCCACTGCCCGACCGTTTTCATCGGAGCTTAAAGAAGGAATGTCCGGTGAGGATATCCGTATTTTGCAGCAGTATATCAATTATATCCACACATCGCTGGGATATGATCCCGTTCTGACAGAAACGGGCAGATTCGGTCCGGTAACGACAAAGGAAGTCACGGATTTTCAAAAACTTATGAAGCTGCCCTCCAACGGAATTGTAGACGAAAGCACCTGGAACGCTGTATCCGGACTTTATCTTGACGCAATTATCGGCGGAATAAAAAGACCCTTTCAGTTTCCGGGAGAAGTACTTTCAGTATAAAGGGCTATATCAAAAAATATATAACTTGTTATAAAAGCTGCCGAAATGCCATAGATAGACAAATTAATTTTAATATCTATTGACAGATTGACAAAATTAAGCTATAATAGTATTTGAGATACGATTGATTTTTTTAGAATAGTCTCTTGTTCTGAATTCAATTCGATCCCTCGGATGCATTAATGCGTCTAAAAAGCTTTAACAGGAGGTATAACGCCATGTCACTGACAACAAACCCCAATGTATTAAAATGGGTTGACGAAATGATTGCTCTCTGCAAGCCTGAAAAGGTTGTATGGATCGACGGCTCCAAGGAGCAGCTCGACGCTCTTACAGCAGAGGTTACTTCTCTCCCGGACGGAGATCCGAACAAGATGTATCATCTTAACGAGGAAAAGCTCCCCGGCTGTCTCTACCACAGAACTGCCGTAAATGATGTAGCCCGTGTTGAGGACAGAACTTTTATATGCACAAGAAACAAGGAGGACGCAGGTCCTACAAATAACTGGTGTGACCCCAAGGAAATGTACGCTAAGCTTACACCTATGTACGACGGTGTGATGCAGGGACGCACAATGTATATTATCCCTTATTCCATGGGTCCCGTTGCTTCACCTATTTCCAAGGTAGGCGTTGAGATCACAGATTCTATCTATGTTGTTCTCAACATGAACATCATGACAAGAATGGGCAAAGCTGCTTTCGATAAGCTCGGCGATTCCAACGACTTTGTAAGAGGTCTTCACTCAAAGGCACAGGTTGATCCCGAAAACAGATATATCGTTCAGTTCCCCGAGGACAACACTATCTGGTCAATCAACTCGGCATATGGCGGAAACGTTATTCTTTCCAAGAAGTGCTTTGCTCTCCGTATTGCATCATTCCAGGGCAAGAACGAAGGCTGGATGGCAGAGCATATGCTTATTCTCGGCGTTCAGAAGCCCGACGGCGAAACAAAGTATGTATGTGCTGCATTCCCGTCAGCCTGCGGAAAGACAAACCTTGCTATGCTCATCCCGCCGGAGGGATACCTCAAGGACGGCTACAAGGTATTTACAGTAGGTGATGATATTGCATGGCTCAAGCCCGGCAAGGACGGCAGACTTTACGCTATCAACCCTGAGAACGGATTCTTCGGCGTTGCTCCCGGAACAAACGCAAAATCCAACTACAACGCTCTTGCTTCCACAATGAAGAATGCTATCTTCACCAATGTTGCTCTTAACAACGCAGACAACACTGTATGGTGGGAAGGTCTTGACAAGAATCCTCCCGAGGATGCTACAGAGTGGACAGGAATCAAGACAAACGGCAAGGAATGGACAGCACAGAAGGGCGCAGACGGCAAGAACAAGAAGCTTGCTCACCCCAATTCACGTTTCACAGCACCTGCTGTAAACTGCCCCTGCATCTCGCCTGAATTTGACAATCCCGAGGGAGTTCCGGTTTCTGCTATTGTATTTGGCGGAAGAAGAGCATCCACAACTCCTCTGGTATATCAGTCATTTGACTGGACGCACGGTACATATGTAGGATCAGCCGTTTCATCCGAAACAACTGCTGCTGCTGCCGGTGCTGTAGGCGTACTCCGTCACGATCCTATGGCTATGAAGCCTTTCATCGGCTACAATGTAGGCGATTACTGGGCACACTGGCTTGAAATGGGCGAAAAGCTCGGCGACAAAGCTCCTAAGATCTTCAACGTAAACTGGTTCAAGCAGGATGAGAACGGAAACTTCATCTGGCCCGGATTCGGCGACAACATGAGAGTTCTCGACTGGATCATCAAGAGATGTGAAGGTGCTGTTGACGCAGACGAAACAGCTATCGGATACATCCCCAAGAAGGAAGATATCAATGTAAGCGGTATTGAAGACGAAGTTACTCCCGAGATCATGGATAAACTCCTTGATGTTGACAAGGAACTCTGGAAGGCTGAAATTGCTGAAATGAGAAGATACTACAACGACGATATTGCTGCTAAGGGCGGAAAGATCCCGCAGGCTCTCTACGACGAGCTTGATAAGATCGAAGCAAGACTTAATAAGTAATCAGGCAAAAAAATCCTGTATGCATCAAGCATACAGGATTTTTTATTAAATGAGCATATCAACAGTCAAGGGCAGTTTGGTGTACTCACCGAGAATATACTTTCTGAGAATTGCTGCATCGGCAGAAGTGATAACACCGTCCTTGAGGATATCCGAAGCTTCAACCTGTGCATCGTTAAAGTACACTTTACCATTAATATATTTATTCAGAAGTACAAGATCAAAAGAATCTATCTGACCGTCGCCGTTGACGTCGCCGCAGTATGTAGGAACTATTGCATCCTCAAGGGGCAATTTCTGATCAGGCAGTGTCATTCCCTCTGCCATATTGACGATTACGGCAGCCCAGTACCATTTACGGTCACTTTCAGGGGCATAAACCACGGCAATTCCTATATGAGTAGCATCCTTTCTGGTGATAAATCCCCAGTGACCTGAAGAGTTTTTCCATGCATTCAGGACGGCTTCAATATCATAGCTTCCTCTTGCAAGGACTTCGGCGGCACGGCTGTAGTCAACAATATCAGTATCTATAAGAGAAGCCACATCTGTGCCGTCCGGGCGCTTATGGTCAAATATTGTAACGAGATCGTTTGCCCTGACAGCGGCTATATCATTAAGATAGGGCACGATATACAACGGCTGCAAGCCGAGAGCCTCTCTTTCTTCATTTATCCTTGATGCCATCATTTCGGCGGCTGTTTCCACATCCATTTCAGCTCCGCCAACAGAATACAATGACATATTGAACGGAAGCATCATAAGACACGCAATTGATACAGCCAATGCAGAGATCATTGAAATCATTCGATTAATCAACTTTTTCATATACTCACTCCGCTTCCTTATTTCACTAAAATTTATCTACCATATCAGATATTCTTATATAATATTAACACATTCTTACAGAGAATAAAATAGCAAACGGTCAAATTCGTCGATGTGTACAATTATATTCTACATTTTGTACAACAGAATTTTCCAAACACTTGACAAATTGTTTTATATATTGTAAAATGATTATATGAACTGCAAAGGAGGCTGTCTATGTTTAAATTCAGACCAAAAATGTTTCGGGAAGCTTCCGATTCCTACGTTTCACACAGTATCCCGATAAAACTGCTGATTTTCATTTCGGCATTTGCCGTGATATTCATACTTGAATCCATCATTCCGTCCATTCTCGCAACACCGAAGCTGCTGAAAGAGGTTGCATCAGATCCGCTGTATTCCT
The DNA here is from genome assembly GCA_900545125.1 of uncultured Ruminococcus sp. GTDB lineage: Bacteria > Bacillota > Clostridia > Oscillospirales > Ruminococcaceae > Ruminococcus. Next base: position 5,953 of record UQXS01000065.1, on the reverse strand, counting down.
CCGGAAAAAAGCAGTTCACTCTGTCGGAATCAATGAAACTGTCCGCAAAATATATGTCGCTGCCGGAAATCATGATTCCAAACCTGATATGCACTGTTTTCGGCACGATAGTCAGCCTTTTCTGCTGCCGATGCATTGAGATGCGGCACGTCAGAAGCATGGGTGTCAGAAAGCGCAGGATCATTCCCCATTACCTCATCGGACTGGGCGTGGGAGCTTTAATGATGACATCAATCACGCTTCTCACCGTAATCTTCGGAGCAAACAGCATAAGCCTTTGCAGTAATATTCATTTCAAAATCATCGCACTGTATTTGTTCGGATTTTTTATTCAGGGCATGAGTGAAGAATTCATATTCAGAGGCTATCTCATGTCGTCGCTTGGCAGCAGAAATACTGCTCTTGCCATATTTGTAAACTCTGCCGCATTTGGCATAGTTCACGGACTTAATCCCGGACTCACGCCGCTTGCCATGGTAAATCTCATACTTTTCGGACTTTTCGCCTCCCTGTATGTAATACTTTTTGACGATATATGGGGAGCTTGTGCGATACATTCCGTCTGGAATTTCATGCAGGGCAATATCTATGGAATCAGCGTCAGTGGTTCGGGACAAAGCGAATCCGTTTTTTCCACGAATCACCAGTCGTCCCACGGATTTCTCACAGGAGGAAGTTTCGGAATAGAGGGAAGTATCTTCACAACGATAGTTTTGCTCATTGCTTCCGCCATAGTTTTTTACGCTGTAAAGCGAAAGTTTTCCACAGAAGAGACTAAAGCCGAATAATAAAAATAATCCCCTTAATTCAGATAGATAAAGACTATCCGAATCAAGGGGATTGGTATTAAGAACTTGTTCTAATTAAGTACGTAGATATTTGTAACCATTATAGCAATATGTGCTGCCACAGCAAGCACGAAACCCAATGAACCTATTGCAACAGGAATTCCCCTGCGCATCTGTGCAGGCGTATCAACAGGAAATTTACTGCGAGCTCTGAACAGAATCAGAATTACAAGTCCGACAAAGGTGATAATAAGCTGTATTTTCACCAGATAAAGTTCTTCATAGCGGGTAAGTTCAAGCATACTCAGAATGACTGTCATAGTATTCAGCACTGCATGAACCGTTATAGACGGAATTATAGAATTGTGTTTCAACGTTATATGTGCAAGAAAGATTCCGACAATAAATCCAAGTATAAACTGACGGATATTTCCGTGTCCAAGACCGAACATTACAGCCGTTGCAAAAATTCCGAAATGCTGACTTGATTTTGAAAAAGTCCTCAGCAGCATTCCCCTGTAGAAAAGTTCTTCAGTGACAGGAGCAATAATGCAGGTATAAACAGCATAAACCGCAAGACCGATACCGGTAACGGGCAGACTTCCGGACGAACTTATATTAATATCAAAAGCCGAGAATATCTCATCGGCGAAATACCCCAAAATTGCCGACAGATACCACAGAGAAAATCCGATAATGCTGTACTGCACGAAATTAACGAAACCGAATTCTTTTGTTTTAAGAAGAGACGACATCCGCTGTCCTGACAGCTTCATTCCGAGGAAAGCGAACACGACGTTAGTAAGTCCGAAAATGAGCATATTCAGCCCGAAAGCTATTGATGAGCTTTCAATATATGCAGCGACAGCGCTGCCGTCAGCCTGCGGATTGCCAGATTGAATTACACTCACGATAATTTTCAATACAGTGCGGAAAAGCCAGTATGAGAACAAAAGCCGCATCAGATTGCACCATCCGCCGACAGCATAGAATTTTCTTATATTTGATCTTTCAAGTGCAGCCGGTTCAAATTCCGGTTTATATCCGGGAGAATTAATAAGCGGCTGTATTTCCGAGTAATCGTCGTGATAGTCGTGATATTCCGTCGGATTACCGAAAGGATCACAAGGATCCGGAGTAGTTTCGGCGATATGTTTTTCCTCCATATCGCTGATATTTTTTTTCAGTCTGTATATTTCGTTCTGCATTGCGGCGACTTCCGCCCTATGCCTGTCGATTGTTACGAATTCTTCGTCCATAGCTTTCCTCCCGTCAGAAGTTCTGATTTAATTATACTACTTCAAAGGAAAAAAATCAAGGGCAATTAAAAAACAATTTCGATTACTATATTATCATCGTTATAGGATGCGGATATAGTACCTCCCATTTGTTCAGTGAGTGTTCGTGCGATAGAAAGACCCAGACCGGTTGATTTTCCGCCTGTTTCCACGGTATAGAATCTGTCAAAAAGACGTTTAACCGTGATCGTATCCAGTTCCGGAGCTTTATTTAAAAATTTTATCTCACCGTTTGGGGATAAAGATATTTTCAGATCGCCGCTGCTGTACTTCACGGCATTTGAAATGATGTTGGAAAATATCCTTGACAGTGCGTTTTTATTGAGCATACGATGAACTTTTGCATCGCATATGCTGATTTCCGGCGAGATTCCCGATTCAATAAGGACAGCATAGAATCCCGATATACATTCCTCCAGCACGTTGTTTACGGTAACGTCTTCCGGTTCATAATTGGTACGTTCGCCGGAAACGGCAACGGAATATTTCAGCAGTTCGCTTGTAAGCTGTTTCATAGTATCAGTACGTTCAGCGATTATATCCAGATATCTGCGAGCCTGGAGAGATATGTCCTCTCTTCTGAGCAGATCAAGATAGCCGCAAATAGCTGTCAGCGGTGTTCTGAGATCATGAGAGACATTGGTAACTGCTTCTTTAAGAACAATATCCCCGTTCTGACAGCGGATTTTCTCACGGTGGAGTATTTTAAGCTGTACATTGAGATACTGAGCGAGTTTCCGCATATCCCTGTCGCCGGAAGAGATATCTATAACGGTGTTTGTATCTGATGAAAGCTTTTCATCCAATCCCCTGCGTATTTCCCTGACAGCCGATTTCATAAGCAGCAGCTTTATTATCAAAACAACGTTTACGACAAAAAGTATCACTGCTCCCCACAGACAAAAAGCTTCCATAGCACACCTCACACAGTTATTTCAGGTCACGTTTCCTGAACACCACAATTCCCGCTGCCGCAGTCACGGCGACGAATACAGACGACCAGCCGACAGAGGATTTGTTAAAATCCTCATCCCACTCCGAGAGTGATATATACTGACATCCGGGAGTTGCCTTTTGAATCCAGACATATATCCTGCGCCTTAGTCCTTTCGGATAGCCCGGATTCTCTGCCTGTATCGGTTCAAGCTTATCTATATCGGAAACCATAATACCGTTACTGTGGAGTTCATCCGGCGACATTTCGTCCGGCGGGCAGTCAAGATCAAACACTTCTCCGGTATCCTGATGTTCATATGTATATTCGTCGTAAACTTCCGGAGATTCAAGCTCACTGGTAATCGAACCGGCGCTTACCATCATCACAAAACTTGTCATTACTGCGGCTGCGACCGCCCCTGCCTTGGACGGAATAACCATAGAAAGCAAAGTGCAGATTGAAGACATAGACGCCGTAATAAAAATCCCGACGATAATAAACATAAAAATTTCTCCGGCTGAAAGATAAGTATTTTTAAGAAAGATAAGTCCCGTCAGATACGAAGCAGCCATACCTGACAGCAGAACGATTTCCGCAGCGGAAATAGAAGTTATAAGATTTGCAAGATAAATGCTGCTTCTCTTGTGTCCGACCATAAGCTTGTTGCGTATTGTTCCGTCAGAATAGTCAGTACCGATAAAAAAGGCGATAAGCGCCGGAACAATAAACATACAGAATATTCCGCCGTTAAACATACAGCTCTCATTGGAGATAAGAATGCTAAGATATTCAACATCATCGGCAGAAACATCCGGAATGCCAGACAAATCGAACTCCTCAGGAAATTTCTTCATAGCATAATATGTATTGAATATAGCGACCATGTTCAGAAGAACGCTTATAATCATTCCCAGACGGAAATAGAGGCTTCTGAACAATCTTGAAAAATTGGCTCTCAATAATTTAATCATTTGCGTTCTCCCCCCATCAGATTTATAAAATAGCTTTCAAGACTTTCATCACGTTCAGACATGGTAAAAACTTCGCAGTTTTCTGCCGAAGCGGCATTGACAAGACGTGTGGTGCTCATTTTTGTAAAGATATCGGCAGAATTTTCTCCGGTCACGGAGTATTCAACGTTAATGATATCCAAAGCTCTTGCCAGAGCCTTTATATCAGAGACTTCAACGTGAATAGCCTTTCGGCAGGCTTTTTCCAGATCCTCGGCGCTGATTTCCTTAACCATATGTCCCTCGTCAATAAATCCGTAATGTGTTGCAAGACGTGACAGCTCGTCCAGAATATGGCTTGATATCAGCACGGTAATGTTCAATTCCCTGTTAAGCTTGAGAATAAGTTCACGAATCTCAACGATTCCCTGTGGATCAAGACCGTTTACAGGTTCGTCGAGGACGAGAAAGTCCGGATTTCCTACAAGAGCGACGGCGATACCGAGACGCTGACGCATACCAAGAGAGAAGTTTTTAGCTTTCTTTTTTCCGGTATCGGCAAGACCGACAAGATCAAGAAGCTGAGGAACGCTGTCAAATGACGGCATCCCCGTAACACGGCACTGCTCCCGGATATTTTGCTCGGCTGTCATAGACATATAGATAGCAGGACTTTCAACAACTGCCCCGATTCGTTTTCTGGCGGAGCAGATCCCGGCTGACGAACTATTGATGCCGTAGAGCGTAAAATTCCCCGACGTGACCGGCTGTAATCCGCAGATAAGACGGATAAGAGTAGTCTTACCCGAGCCGTTTTTTCCGACAAAACCGTAAATAGAGCCTTTAGGGATATTCATTGTCAGCGAGTTAAGAGCCTTGAATTTGTGATAATACTTACACAGCGCATTTGTCTGCAAAGCGTATTCCATTACTGTTTCCTCCTTGTTCTGATGATTTACAAAGTGTGTGTTTGTCAATGTTTTTATTTCGGAAAATGATTACAGAGTTTCCCGATAATACGATATTATCATATAAATGTTAAGAAAACGGTAAAGGAAGAAGTAAAGTAAAAGTAAAGATTATTTTTCACGCATCTTAAAACCAACACCCCAGACAGCCTCGATATAGTCGATATCGGTAATTTCACGCAGCTTTCGGCGGATATTGCTTATATGGACTTTCAGGGAGCTTTCCACGCAGTCCGGGGTATCTATACTGATTCTGTCAAGAATCACGGACTTGGCAATCACCTGATTAGGGTTCTGCATAAGCAGCTTTAAAATAGCAAATTCTGTTTTAGTAAGCCTGACTGCCGTTCCTGAAACCGTAACGGTATAGGATATAAGATCAAGAAAAATATCCCTGAACGTCAAACTGTCCGAAGAACAATTATCGTCTTTTTTTCTGAGAGCGACAGTAATCCGGGCGAGAAGTTCATTAATATCGAAAGGTTTAGTGACATAATCGACAGCGCCGCCAAGGAGCAGACTGACCTTGTCATTTACATCTGCCTTTGCGGAAAGGACAATAACCGGAATATCCCTGATATGGGTAAGAACATCCTCACCGTTTATTCCCGGCAGCATAAGGTCAAGGAGAACAAGATCAGGTTTGTGAGATTTTAATATAAGAAGAGCTTCTGTTCCGGAATAAGCACGAATAACGCCGTATCCCTCACGTGTAAGAATTTCATCGAGCATATTTCCGATATGGATATCGTCATCAGTAATAAGAATAGTTTTTTTCACTTGTCATTGCTCCTTTATATGGATATTTCAGCAATAAAATAGCCAAGATAAATAAAAAAGTCCATTCTGACTAAGAATGGACTTTTGGCTCCCCCTGCCCGGCTCGAACGGGCGACAACTCGGTTAACAGCCGAGTGCTCTACCGACTGAGCTAAGGAGGAATATAAATGCCGGCATTTATTTACTTTCCCAGGCCGTCTCCAGCCAAGTATCATCAACGTAAATGAGCTTA
>UQXS01000064.1 GCA_900545125.1 uncultured Ruminococcus sp. | reverse complement strand
TTTCAAGGGAAAGTGTGATAACAATTCCGCCGGAATCGTTTCCAACGAGAAAAATATCGCCAATCTCCTGCAAACGGTGGAATCCCTGCAAGCTCAGATTGACAATCTGCACTCCTCCGATACTGCTGTCACGCTGTTTCATTCAGGGGCTGATGCATTATCTAATTACGGCGAAAAAATCTACACCTTTTATAATGACGGTTATCGCTCTCTGAACGGCTTTTCGGAGTCCTACCCTAATTTCTGCTGTACTGAAAATGACTATGCCCTTTTCTATAATCAGCCCGATTTCAACTGGGGTGCTGTCATTTACACCATGTGTACGGAATCTGTGCGTATCACCCCGACAAAATCGCTGCTTATCAGTTATCGCTCCGGAGCATCGGATGCCGGAGAAATGTGGTTAGTTCCGAAGAGTTCTCAAACTATGCAGCCGTCTGAAACCGCAAGATATATTTATGAAGAAATTCAGAAAGACAATGCAATTACTGTGCCGTTCAATTGGCTGCAATCGGTCGAGAATTACACTTCTGTGCTTTTGCCGTGCGAAGATATCGCAAGCGGTGACTACTATCTTGCGTGGAAAGCTGTGACTGACAATACACATCCGTATATCCGAAATATTAAGGTTCTGGAGGTCACGTAAATGAAGAGGAGGAATCACATGAAAGAAAATATTTGCACTGCCGCCGGGATGATCGGCGGCTTTTTTGCAGCTCTGCTGGGCGGTTGGGATACGGCAATGATTACACTCGTTATTTTTATGGCAGTTGATTTTACGACCGGACTCATCTCCGCAGCTCTCGGCAAATCCAAGCATAGCAAGACCGGTAGGCTTAGTTCCAAGGCAGGCTGGTATGGACTTGCAAAAAAGTTTTGTACGCTGCTCATCATTGTCGCTGCCGTCCGCATGGATATCCTGATCGGGGCAACGTATATCCGTGATGCGACCTGTATCGGTTTTTGCATGAATGAACTGCTGTCGATTATCGAGAACACATCATTGATTGGCATTCCCTATCCCGATGCAATCAAAAAGGGAATTGAGGTTCTGCAAAAGAAAACAAGCAAAATGGACAGCAGTTTTCAGCAGATGATTGATGCTTTAGACGATGATGAGGAAGAAAATGAGAAGGAAAACAAGGAGGACAAGAAGCATGGTTAAAAAGTATGAATCTGGCGATAAATCGCAGCTTTCACCGCATTTCAATGTGCAGGAATTTAAGTGTAAATGCGGACAATCCCACGATATTTTGATTGCAGAGGAGCTTATCACTAACCTCGAAAAGCTCTATTCTGCTCTTAACTGCTCTAAAATTATCGTAACTTCCGGTTACAGATGTACTGCTCATGATAAAAATGTAGGAGGTTCAGGTTCAGGACAGCACACCAAGGGCAATGCGGCGGATATCTGCTGTTACGGTCAGGACGGACAGCCTATTTCCAGTAAGACCGTCTGCTGTATGACTCAAGATATTGGTTTTGGTGGCATTGCGAACATCAATGAGAAATATATCTACACCCATGTGGATGTTCGCACTGGTTCAAAATGGTACGGTGATGAGATTAAGGGCAACAGCACTGTGACAAGTGATTTTTACCAGTATTTCGGTATTTCAAAGACTAACGAACCTCTTATGAAAGGTATTGACGTAAGCGTTCACAACGGCAGTATCGACTGGCAGAAAGTAAAAAATGCCGGAATCCAATTTGCCATTCTCCGTGCAGGGTATGGGCGTGAATTGTCGCAGAAAGATGCAAGGTTCGAGGAGAATTACAAAAATGCAAAGGCTGTGAATATGCCTATCGGGGCTTACTGGTACTCCTATGCCATGACACCGGAAGAGGCAAGGCTGGAAGCGGATGTGTTTCTCAAAATTATTGAGGGTAAGCAGTTTGAAATGCCTGTGTATTTCGATTTAGAGGAGAAAAAGCAATTTGAACTCGGAAAAGAAAAGGTCTCCGCAATCATGAAAGCATTTCTTGAAAGAGTTGAATCTGCCGGATATTTTGTCGGATTGTACGGTTCGGCGTCTTCTCTCACAACGCATACTGCGGATGATATCAAATCACGCTATACCATCTGGCTGGCACACTGGACTGATAAGACCAATTACAGCGGTGCTTACGGAATCTGGCAGTATTCCTCTGAGGATAAAGTTGACGGTATTAACGGCAATGTTGACCTTGACACAGCCTATATTGATTTCCCGGCTGTTATTAAGAACAAAGGAATGAACGGCTATGGCAAAGATACTACACCTGAACCTGACACAACATCCGCCAATGTGACTATCACTATCGGCAATGAAATCTACAAAGGAACGCTGACAAAAGAATAACTCATCGGGGCAGAGCAATCTGCCCTTTACATATTTTATCAGGGAGGTGCTGTACATAGACTGAAAATCCGGAGGTGCAATATGGAACAGCAGAAAATTATTGATGAAATAAACTATCACAAAGCACAGAAAATTACAGAACTGCTCTACAAAAATGGTCTGATTTCCTTTGTCGAGTATGACAAATTAACCGAATTAAACCGCCAATCTTTCTCTCCGCTGTATGCGGACTTATTTCCAAAAACACTTGATAAATCAGCGAAAACGATTTAATATGGTATACTGACAAAAGGAGGTATGCTATGAAAATTAGAAAAATTGAAGCACAGCCTGTTGCAGTAAAAAAGCTCCGTGTGGCTGCCTACTGCCGTGTTAGTACAGAAAATGAAGATCAGAAAGAGAGCCTTGAAACGCAGAAATTGCATTATGAAACGTGGATCAATCTTCACGACAACTGGGAGTTTGCAGGCATATTTTATGATTTCGGTCTCAGCGGAATAAAGGCTGAAACCCGTGACGGTTTGCAGGCACTTCTATACGCCTGCCGCACCGGAAAAGTTGACTATGTTCTGACCAAATCTATCAGCCGATTTTCCCGAAATACAACGGATTGCCTGTCATTGGTGCGTGAGCTGTTATCTTACAATATTCCGATTTATTTTGAAAAAGAAAATCTGGATACCAGTACTATGGAGAGCGAACTGCTACTGTCAATTCTCAGCAGCATGGCGCAGGATGAATCGGAATCCATTTCTAAAAATGTGAAATGGTCGGTCACGCAGCGAATTGAAGCAGGTACTTTCAAATTCGGATATCCGCCATATGGCTACAAAAAAGCCGCAGACGGGAGCATGGTCATCGATCCGGAAGAAGCCGATGTTGTACGCCTTATTTTTGCATCCGCCCTGAATGGGATGGGAACCTGTGCTATTGCAAAAATGCTGGAAAAAAGGAAGATCCCAACCCGAAAAGGCGGAAAATGGTCGGGTTCTACGGTCAAGGGAATGCTGACAAACGAAAAATATTACGGTGCTGCAATTTTTCAGAAAACCTATACGGACAGCAATTTCAGGCGGCACCATAACCATGGTGAAGCGGACAGCTATTTTGCCGAGGGGCATCATGAAGCAATCGTCAGCAAGGAGGATTTTGAAAAGGCTCGGCTGATGCTTCAGATGCACAGTGATGAGCGAAATATTGCCAAAAACAGCGGAAAGTATCACAATAAATACCCTTTTTCCGGCATGATAATCTGCGGTGAGTGTGGAGGAAAATTCAAGCGGCAGACCCAGAGTTCCTGCATTGCATGGGCGTGTACGACGCACCTGAACGACAAAAAATCTTGCTCCATGATGTTCATTAAGGATGAAGCGATAAAAGCAGCATTTGTGACCATGCTGAACAAGCTGATTTTCGCCTATAAACAGGTATTATTACCGTATCATGAAGCACTGAAAAACTCCGATACTGTCGGAAGTCTCCGGTCAGTCCCTGAACTGAAAAGCAGGATTCAGCGGAATGCCGAAAGAAAAAATGAGCTGCGAAAGCTCCGTGTCGGCGGATTTCTTGACAGTACGATGTATACCCGTGAACTCCGGCAGATTGAACGGCAGAATGAGGAATATCGGGCAGAGCTGAAAAATCTTGAAAATATCGCTGTAAACGGCAATGTGAAAGAAACTGAAAAATTACTGCATCTGGTTGAATCGCTAGAAATGCAGACGGAATTCAGCGATGAGATTTTTTCAGAATATGTTGACAGCATTATCGTATACACCAGAACCTGCATTGGTTTCAAACTAAAATGCGGGCTGACGCTAAAGGAGGAGTTATGTTCGGATACAAAATAGAAAACGGAATGACTGTTGTTGATGAGGTTGAGGCAGAAGTCGTTGCAAATATTTTTAATAGCTATATTTCGGGATTAAGCCTGCATGATGCCGCTATTCATGCTGGAAAGCCAATGGTTCACAGCACAGTAAAGCGTATGATACGCAATTTCAGCTATACCGGAGACGAGTTCCACCCTGCAATCATCAGCCGGCAGACTTTTGCAGAAGCAAATGCTGAACTGCTCCGCAGGGCGGAAAAACACGTCAGCCGGAAACAACAGAAAAAATTTACTATGTACACAGAATTTAAATTTTCCGAGCCGCTTATGCAATATGATGATCCGATTGCACAGGCGGAATATATTTACAGTTTGATCGGGGTGGTAAAATGAATATTATCAAAATTCCTGCAAAGCCGCAGAAAGGCAACAATGCGGCGAAAGAAGAAGTCAAAAAGCTGCGTGTTGCCGCCTATTGCCGTGTTTCAACTGACAACGAGGAACAGGCTTCCAGCTACGAAATGCAGATCGAGCATTACAATCATTACATCAGTTCCAGGCCTGAATGGGAGCTTGTGGGAATATATGCGGATGAGGGAATCTCCGCTACTTCGACAAAAGGCAGGGAGCAGTTCAATGCAATGATTGAGGACTGCAAAAACGGTCTCATTGATATGATACTCACAAAATCCATCAGTCGTTTTGCCCGAAATACCGTGGATTGCTTGAATTACATCCGTATGCTGAAAGGGATGAACATTCCCGTTTATTTTGAAAAAGAATCGATTAATACGCTTGATTCACGCGGCGAGGTTCTTCTGACCATCATGGCATCGCTGGCTCAGCAGGAGTCGGAATCCCTCAGCAAAAACGTGACGATCGGCATTCGCTATCGTTTTCAGCAGGGCAAGGTCATGGTCAATGCAAGAAATTTTCTCGGTTATGATAAGAATGCGGACGGGAAACTGGTTATCAATCCGGGACAGGCGGAAATTGTCAAGCGGATTTTCCGGGAATATCTTGAGGGAGCAAGCTGCAAGAAAATCGCAAAAGGATTGGAGCGTGACGGTATTCTGACCTCTCGTGGGAAAGAAAAATGGCATGATACAACGATCCGCAAGATACTGGAGAACGAAAAATATATGGGTGACGCACTTCTGCAAAAGACGTGTACGGTGGACTTTCTGAATAAAAAGCGAGTCAAAAATACCGGGATGCAGCCGCAATATTACCTTGAGGGAGATCATGAGGCGATCATTCCGAAAGAGCTGTTCCTGATGGTGCAGGAGGAAATGGCACGTCGCAGTGAGCAGAATGTAAAAAAGAAAGGTTTCAGTGCCAGACACGCATTCTCACAAATTGTGTTCTGTGCCGGATGTGGCGGGGAGTACAGGAGAATCCACTGGAACAACCGAGGCAAGAAAAGCGTTGTTTGGCGATGCCTCACGAGGTTGGAGCATAAAGACGAGTGCCGTGCAAGAACTGTTAACGAAGAAACTTTGAAGTCAGCTTTTCTTGATGCACTGAACGAAATGGTTGGGAACAGCGATGCCTATCTGGAACGGCTGAAGGTGAATCTGGAAACAGCGATCAACGAGGCAAATCCGGAAAGTGCGGCGGCTTTGGCGGCGAAAATGGCTGCATTGCAGCAGGAGTTAATCAACCGGACAGAGCATCGTGAGAATTATGACGATATCACCGAGGAGATCCTGCGCCTGCGTGAATTACAGGCACAGACGGATATGGATGGTACGGCAAAATCGGAGCATAAGAAGAGAATAAAGGAACTGCGGAAGTTTATTGAAAAGCAAAGCGGGGAGGTTACGGATTTTGATGAAACTCTGGTAAAAAAGCTGTTGGAGAAAGTTGTGGTGTATGATGAGGAGTTGGAGTTTTATTTTAAGTCGGGTGTGGGGGTTAGTGTGGAGAAGTGAATAGATAGTAAGTCCTGCATCGATATTTATCGGTGTGGGACTGTTTACCTAGCTATATAATATTTCTAATAGTTCTAATATGAGCCCTCTATATTCTTCAGTATTATCAGAAAAGACTTTGATTTTATCTGTGCAAACTTCTTGATAAGTAATGATATCATTTCCATGGGCAGCTTTATTTCTGAATGGTGCAGTACCTTTAAGTTTTCTACCAAACGCTATTAAGCTATCTATATTAATTGAAGGAAATATTGTTTGTAAGTATGCTTTAAATTTCGTTTCTTGATTAATATTCTCTAACAAGAAACCAAGATTTCCTATTTCACAAGTTCTTTTCATGCATTGATTTTTACTATCATAAAATTTCCTCTTGTCAGAAACAAATATTTTATACGCTGTTTTATCATTCTTATTGATAATTACAGCTTTATTAGGCTCAAGCACTACGTCAACATATCTACTGTAAACTAGTTTATTAACAAAATCTTCCAATGACTTGTAATACATTATTGAAATGCAACTATAGTCAAATTTTTCGTTATTCGGATGTCCCTTAACATATTTTGAGTAAAGGTATTCTGCTGATGCTAATGAACAGAAGATATCTGGAAAAGAAAGAAGGTGTTCTGAAAACTTTTTAAACTCTTCTGTAACCTGGGCATAGAGCACGTCATATATACTTAATTGCTTAACTTGCTCTTGAATTTTCTTAGCTACTTTAAAAATATATTCATCAAGCTTTTTTTCTCGATCCTCCGTAATGAAAATCGAAAGATGATCTATATATTGTTGTTTGGCATGAAGAAGAGAATCTATATCATCATTTAAAAAACCAGATGTCAGTTGAAGAATATCATCAACGGATTTATCAACTTGAACAGCATCGCTTTCTTGTGCTTTAGAAATTGAAGTATTAAATTCACTGCGGTTATTATTATAAAACGATCTGTGTTTAAATATAATTCGAGTATACTCATCACGAAGTTTTAGAAAATTATCTTGTATATCTAAAAGCGTATTCTTATTTGTATTTAGCTGTTTTATTTTTTTGTTAGGAAGATGATAAAGTAATGTAGATACCTCGTATAAAATATGCATGATATCAGTTGTTTTAATCCAGATTACATAGCTGTGGTTACAAATGGCTTTTTTTTGAACTGTTTCATTTATATCGGATTCAAATAATAATTTGTATTTTAGCATCTCGTATTTAGATATCTGATTTGTTAATGAAAAGTTATCGACAAGAATATCAACAGGTAATAGCCACTCCATTTCCTTGTATTTTTCCATTATTCCTTTAGTATGAAATGTGATTAACTTTGCCCAATGCTGAATTACTCTAAGTTTTTTTATAATAGAAAGAGAATGTATATCATAGTCAAGATGCATATCTGGATCTTCATATGCATAAAAATGCGACTTTAAATACTCAGATATGGAAATCAATAATTGTGAAAGTAAGTTATCTTTTTGAGTTATACGCCAATATGTGAATAACAAAAAAATAGATTCTACAGAGGTGCATCTTAGTACTTCTAAAAGAGTGTTATTAGCAATAAATAAATCAACAGTATTGCAACCATGTAGTACACTTTGACTTTCAGCTGCTGAATCGAGAATGACAATTGCTGGGGCAAGATTTTTGTTTTTTTTACACTTTTCTATAAAGTCAAAATATGTTTTTAAAATATTTTCTTTTGTGATAGGATTTTTTGTACTTATTATTTGTTCTACAGTTCGCTTTTCTAACTCTCGTAATGATTGACTGTAGAATACAGAAAGTTTAATGTTATCGAAGAATAAAAGACAGTTTTCATCATCCGAAATCAATTTGTAAGCATCGCCAGAAATTTTCGTATTAAATGAGTCTGTGATCGTTAATATTGGATCAAAAAAGTTATTTTCATCATCACGCCAGCAAGCATACTCATCTAACCAATTGCATCCAATCGATAAAGAAGAAGCTAATCCTTGACAAAGCATGGAATTTATTTTCATTAGTTGCTCTGTACTTTGCTTTGAAGTATCCATGATTAATCACCTCTATATGAAAAAACACATAATTCTAAAATTATATACTTTAGTTATATAAGAGTTAGCGGCTGCTTTAAACAGCAGCCGCACCCTTATCACAAGCATCAACCACATTGGTTAATACCTGCCCTGCTGCATCGGAGTCAGTTTTCAAAGAGAGAATGACCACGCCAGCAGCCGCACCCAAAGCAAGGACAAACTTCCAGTCGAGAGTGACTAAAAAGCTCATAGCGCTTCCTCCTTTCTGGGAAAACCCAAGAATTAAATACGGTCACGCTCCTATGCTTTGTATACTAGTTTTATTATAGCACATTTAAATGATTTTTTCAAGGTGTTTTTCTCATCACTAGGAAAAAGCACCTAACTTTTGTCCATTTTGACGAACGACAGCAGTTCGACGCACTACCGAACCCTCTGTTAGCAGTTCGACGCACTAAGTTCAGTATGCAGAAATGTTGTCAGCCGATTTTTGACCGCTGATGTCTTTCCGAATACAGTAAAAACAGGGGAGAGTTGAGTGAGCAGTTTTGCTGCATACCCGAAAAAGTGCGTAAAATAGGCACTTTTAAGCCTTATTCCTTGACATCAAAACTACGCACTCAACGTGCCTTGTTCTTGGAAACAAATCACAGCCGATGACTTTAACAGGTGTGTATCCGTATTCCGTAAGAATTTTTGTATCTCTTGCAGCGGTTGCTGGATTGCACGATATCATAACTATTTTTCGGGGAGAAGTTCTGGCAATAACGCTTATTGTTTCTGCCGAGCATCCTTTGCGAGGGGGATCAACTACAATAATATCAGGAGAGTATCCATTTTCATGCAATTTATTAAATACTTCTCCGGCATCTCCGCAATAAAATTCCGCATTATCAATATTGTTGATCTTAGCATTTTCCCGTGCATTTTCGACAGCCTGTGGTATAATTTCTATACCGATTATTTTTCTGGCGCTTGATGCCATAGAAAGACCTATAGTACCGGCTCCGCAATAAAGATCTGCTATAACATCATCTTTTTCAGGAGCGGCATATTCCAGAGCTTTAGCATATAATCGTTCTGCCTGAATTGTATTGACCTGATAGAAGGAGAGGGGAGAGATGTTTATTTTATTTCCGCACATAATATCGGAAATTTTATCTTTGTCATAGAGAAGAATACATTTTTTTCCAAGGATCACATTAGTTTTGTCAGGATTGATATTCATTACGATACTTTTTATATCCGGAAATCTTTCTGTGATCCTCCTGCAAAGACCGGAAAGCTGACGGGATATGTCTTTTCTAACAACTATACATACCATGATCTCTCCTGAATATGTACCTTTTCTCAGATAAATATTCCTGATTATTCCCGTATGAGTTTCCTCGGAATATGCAGGGATTTTCTTTTCTCTGATATATTCAAGTATATTTTCAAGTATGCAGGTGAATATTTTCGGCTGCAGCGAGCACTTTGTAAGACTTACTATTCTATGGCTTCTGGAAGCATAAAATCCGCATATAACATTGCCGTTGATTGCAGCCACAGGATACTGAGCTTTGTTTCTGTAGCCATGAATATTTTCTGCGCTGATAAAATCTTCAAATTCAGGTTCAAGTCCTCCTATTCTTTTGAAAGCATTTTTAACAATATTATTTTTTATTCTGCATTCTGCCTCATAAGAAATATGACGGAAAACGCATCCGCCGCATTTTTTGTAGTACACACAATCGTTTTCGATTCTATCTGACGACGGCTGTATTATTTTATCTATAATACCATAAGCGTAGTTTTTCAGCACTTTGACGATCTTCACTCTTATAACATCGCCGATTGCCGTATCAGGAACAAAAACTGCAAATCCGTCAATTCTGCAAACGCCGTTTCCCTCACTTGTTATATCTTCTATTTCTGCCGTAAAGAGCTGATTTTTTTCAAACATTCGTTTATCTCCTCTTTCTTTTTCATAAGTGTGTCAAACTGCCTTATATATTCATAGGGGAATTTATAATTGTGTATGCGTGATATTTTTCCGTCCGGATAGACAAGTTTCGTAGAAGCAGCACATCCTACGCCGAGAATAGTCTGTGTTTCGTCCATAATGAAGATATTGTAATAGCTTTCAAATCCCTTTCTGGCATATCCGATATTTTCAAGATTATCAACAGTATTTTTCTGCCTGTACATATAATAGGGGAGATATCCTTCGGAAAGCAGTTTGTCTATACTGTATCTTACCATTTCGGAAGCAGGGTTATCCGTATTTTCATTGGCATTCTGAAACAGATTTGCAGCACGTTTCAGCGTCAGTGTGTGAACGGTTATGCTTTCCGGAGAAAGTTCCGTTATCCTGTCAAGAGTGTTTCTGAAACTATCCGGAGTTTCAGTCGGCAGTCCTGCGATAAGGTCGGTATTGATGTTGTCAAATCCGACCTTTCTTGCAAGTTCAAATGCCTTTAAGGCATCAGCGCCGGAGTGATTTCTTCCTATCACACGAAGCACATCGTCATTAAGAGTCTGCGGATTGACCGATATTCTTTCGGCACCCAGTTCCTTGATAACTCTTAATTTTTCTTCGGTTATAGTATCAGGACGTCCTGCCTCAACGCTGTATTCACGTATATTGTCGAGATCAAAATTTTGCGTAATGCATTCCATGATAGTTTTCAGATCTTTTGCAGAAAGCGAAGTGGGAGTTCCTCCGCCAAAATAGATAGTATCAATTTTAGTATTTGTTTCTTTTACCATTCTTCCGGTTATTTCGATTTCCCTGCAAAGCATTTTTACATAGTCCGGCATTAATTTTACCGCCGAGTCCATGGAATGAGAAACAAATGAACAGTAGCTGCATCGTGTGGGACAAAAGGGGATAGAAACATACAGACTGACAGCTCCGGGGTCGATTCTGTCAAGTATTGGCAGTTGGTTTGATGCTGTGATATATCCGATATCAAGCTTTTCCGGTGATATTTCATATTTTTCTGACAGAGTATCAAATATCTGTTCACGTGACAGACCGCTGCGCATAAGAGCAGTGAATTTTTTTATCGGACGGATTCCGGTCGTCAGTCCCCACGGCGG
>UQXS01000063.1 GCA_900545125.1 uncultured Ruminococcus sp. | reverse complement strand
GACGGGGCTGAACTTCTGTTGTATACAAGGCTTATGATATTCAGGCTGAAAGAGCCGTAAGAGCAATAAAAGAGATCGACAAATCAAAAGCGGAAGAATATGATATGGCAAAGCTTGAATCTGCTCTTATAAAAGAACTTTATGAGACGGATCAGTCAAACGCATTTTTCCCTAATATCATTCACAGATTTGAAACAGACCGATACTTTTATATTGTACAGGATTTCCTTGACGGAGAATCTATGGGATATATGCTGGAAGCCGGCCCCATGCCTGATAAGATGTTCATAGAATCGGCAAAGCAGATATGCTTGTTTATGAAATTCTTTCACAGTACCGGACGTGTTCACAGTGATATGAAGCCCGAAAATATAATGGTTCTTAAACCCAGCAAGGCTCTTATGGACAACGGAGCTAAAATGAAGCTTAAATTCATTGACTTCGGTACGGCAATAAGGAACGCAACCGGCGTTACGGGATATACTCCGGAGTATGCTGCTCCCGAACAGTATCGTCAGTCAAGGCTTGATGAACGTACGGATATTTTTAATATCGGTGCTACGTTTTATCACATGATACAGGGCAGAAAACCGCTGAGAGTGTACAGCGACAACCGTATGATGACTTCTCAGGAAAGATTTAAGTTCGATAAAAATATCAGCGCTGATATAAAAAGAATAATTCTGAAATGTGTTGCCGATGACCCCGCAATGAGATACAGGTCATGCGATGCAATTTATAAAGATCTGTGCCGTGTGGAAAGGCATTCGAGTGTTCGCTGGGTGACTTTTTCACTGGCAATGACGATTATCTCCTTTATTCTCGCAGGAGTATCTTCGTATGCGGCAAAGTCGCTTGACAAAAAAAATATCGCCGAAAGCTATGCTTCATATGTCAACAAGGGCAATTACGCCGAAGCAATAAAACTGGATCATACTAACAAGGACGATATTTATTCAAAGCTGATACAGAGTTTTACGTCTGACAGTAAACTTGATGCTGATGAGGATAATTTCATTATAAATGAGATACAAAGTCCGGATTCTATTAAAAAGAACGATGATAATTACGGCAAGTGTATGTATGAGATAGCTAACGCTTACTGGCTGTATTACAGCCCATATGAAGATGATACCGGCGGAATGACCGAGGATGAACAGAAAGATTACACTGTGCGCCGTGAACTTGAACTTGAAGAAAAAAGGATAAGCAAATCCTATGAGTGGTTTGAAAAGGCTGTGTCGGGAACTGATCTCCGGGAAGGTATGCCGGAAGCATATAAACGTGCACAGATTTTTTTGAATATCGGAAAATTCTATAACGATATAGACCGCATGGAAAAAGAAGGCACCGACAGCAGGGAATTCTATGAGAATATGTGGAAAAATATCGAGGAAATGTCTGAATATATAGATGAATCTAACGAGGTTGTAAGTGTGCGTGTGTGTCAGACTCTTCTCAGTCTTGTTTCAAGATATTCTGCAAAGTTCAGGCAGAACGGCGTGGATGCTGCAAGTCAGGAGCAGATACTTGAACATATAAACAGAAAAGTCTATCAGGGCGGAGAAATATCTTACAGCAACGATTATGCACGCAGCATCGCTGAAAGTTTTGATACCGAAGCTGTGGAACTGAAGCTTGAAATGGCTTACGCTGATGAATAAGGTGGTAAAATGAGTTCTAAAATATGGCATGATATATCATATATTTTTCTGACATCAGGAATTGCTTTTCTGATACTGACTATAGTTCTTTCTATAAAA
This sequence comes from uncultured Ruminococcus sp., assembly GCA_900545125.1. Lineage (GTDB taxonomy): Bacteria > Bacillota > Clostridia > Oscillospirales > Ruminococcaceae > Ruminococcus. Next base: position 9,627 of record UQXS01000063.1, on the reverse strand, counting down.
TTTCAGATATTTTCCATGATAAAGTCGGAGTTTGGAAATAAAAAGAAAAAAGAGATCTCCGCTGGTGAGGATTATTTTGCCTATGTTGAAAATAAAAACAAATCTCTTAATAATATTGAAGAAATAAAAAATATGCCGGTTACTGAACCGGATATCAGAAAAAATGCGCCGGAGAAGCCGATGAACCGGCAGGCTGCGGACGATCCTCCGTCTACAGTGCTGATATCTTCGGCAAAGAGATCTGCACCCCAAAGCGGTGCGGCAACGGTCGTAAATTCAAGAAGAACGGCGTTAAATATGCCGGACAGCGACAGTCTGGTAATAAAGGACAGCATCATAGTGATACATGGCAATCCGGATGTTATCTCTGTGCAATGAAAGGAAATTTTGAGAATGAATTTTTTAAAACGAACAATATCCGCAGCAGTATCCGCTGTTTTGGCATTGTCAATCGCAGCTTCGTGGAGCTTGTGTACAACGGCTCTTGATGAACCTCTTGACATACACCTGACCATTGAAACAAAAGAGATAGATCTGGCTGATATTCCCGATAACAGAGTAGTATCACTTGAAGTATACATGGAGAATTGTCCGCCTGTTCCGGGAATGTGGATTTATTTTGAAAAAGACCCGAGGCTTGAATTTAAAGAAGTAGAGCCTTTTTCAATCGCAGAGGGCGTTGAGGATGCATTTCCTCCGAATACCGTGTCTTATCCGGATATTGAACCGGATAAGATGGGATGCGGCATAGTGGCGGATTACGAACCTTTTTTAGCTAATTCCGGAGTGATAATCACCGTAAACGTTGTTATTCCGGAAGATGCTCAAAATGGTGATTTTTATCCGGTAAATTTCACAAGATATCTTGCGGGATCGTCAATGTCGGTAGATTTAAGCGATGATTTTTCAGGCAGACGTGATGAGACATCATTTACAGAACTTAATAACGGCGGCATTCTTATAGCGAAGAGTGCACAGCCTGAGCCTCAGCAGCCTGAACCTCCTGCTCCGGAAGAACCCCAAGTACCGGATGTCCCCGGAAACGGCGGCGGAGAAAATACCGGTACACCGGATGTGGGTGATGCTCCGGCAGATAACGGCGGTGAAAGTCATAATCCAACAGTTACTGCTGCGGCAGATCCGGCACAGAATAAAAAAACTACGTCAACGGTGACAACAACAAAAGCCGTTACAACAGATCCGGCATCAACGGCTGCAAAGACCACATTCACGTCAGGTACGGCGGATGGCAGCAGAACTACAGTCACTTCAACGACCGGAACGGGAAAGCCGGACGGCAATGACAAGGAAGATACAGGTAAAAAGGAAAATAACTGGGCAGCAATAATTCTGATAACCTGCGGAGTAACGGCTGTCAGCTCGGCAGCAGTTGTATTTACAAGATCAAAGAGAAAAAAATAAATTAAGGGCGGTTTGATTATTATGAATCCAAAACGAGAAACACTCAGAAAAACGGCAGCGTTTATCTCGGCTCTGACATTTCTATCGGCAACGTCAGGGCTGGGAATGACCGGTGTATCGGCAGCTGGAACATATGGAGCAAGTCCGGCTGCGGCAGGAAGAGTTTCTGCATATAACAGCAGTACTCCTCCGGTGACGACTAAAGTTCCGGATTCCGGAACAAGTACGACAACTACTCCGGCAGTCACCACGACTTCGGCGACTACAACGACTACAACGACCACGACTACTGCCAAAGTAACTGCGAATATTGATTTGAGTCCGGAATCTGACAACGATATTCCTCAGAATGTGAAAACGGATATATACAAAAGTATTATTGCAAAGTTGCAAGAGAATCAATTCAACGAAAATATGTACAATGAACAGTCTCTGACAATTGCATATGATCCGGAAAGGGAAGATGAATTAACAGAGGTTTTAAAAGGAAATGAACATTATATATTCCGTAACAATGGAACTCTCTATCATGCTGCTTATAATGAAATAAAAAAGCAGATCGACTGTACTGTCTATTATCAACTGACAAACGATAATAAAAGCGTTGAAAGTTTTAAATTTACAGATACAATAAACGTAAATGGTTCTGTTTATGTAAAAAAAGGAACTGTTATCGGTGTGTCTTCTTTTACATTGAAAGCTGGCTATAAGTTTGATCCTGAAAGTAATCAGACATATGTTGTTGACGGCGCTGTAAATATAAGCGACAGCGAAATAAAGATAGGCGACAATAAAAAATTCAGCATTGATAAATGCAGCGTAACGGTTATAATAAACTGCAGGGATGCAAAAGCAAGAAAAGTTCTTCAAAATTGGAATTGGAATAACTTTCAGGATAAACTTAGTATCGATACAAATTGGGTAGACCTGCAAAATGAACGAATTGAAATATCCGCAGACAATCAGGAAAGTACTAAAAATCTTGTTATAAACGGTAAAATATATGATGGTGCTCATTATACCGCCGCACTTTGGGATCTGCTTGATGAGAGTCAAATCACTTATAAAGATGACGTAACTGTTGAAATTGAAATTATTGCTGCGCCTAAAAAAGTAAAAGTCGCAAGAAGTTTTGATGGTGTTGCCGAAGATGAAAACTACGAGCTGAATCTCAATCAGCGTAATAATATCAGTATTCCGTATGTTACGGTATACAAGGGCAATACATATTATTTGTCCTGTTACAAGACGGAGACGAATAAAGAAGGTGTCAAGTTTGATTATGACACAATTGTAAAAAAAATGAATAATAATCAGCCTGTCTGCGATCTTTATTATTACAGCGATTTTACAGTTCAGTCTGACGATAAAGTTCCGGTAGAGCTTTTCTATAAAAGAATTACCGCCGAGGACGAAGAAAATAATATTGCCGAAGCTATAGCCGGACTTATAGGAGGAACGGCAGTCGGCGATGTAATATATGTCAAGCCAAAACCAAGTTATACATGGACAAAATGTGATTACATTAATAAAACGTTTACTTTTATAGATAATCTCAATGCCACCAGCACATTTTCTACCAATGCTGATACCGGTAAAGGTTTAATAAGAGTAAATAACACCGAAATCAAATTACTCAAGGTTCTCCTTATGAACAATATTGTAGACGACAGTTACGAACCGTGCACCATGACACCGTTTATTATTTATCTTGATTCTTATGAGCCAAAAACGAAAATCGCAGAGAGTATGGCTGAATGGTCAAATGAGAATAAATTCAGCTTTGATTTCACTGTCAGCGATATAGACAGTGAGCTTCAGACTTCAAGCCCATATCTTACGGAAGATATCGAAAAAATAAAGAATGCAAAAGATCTTTCTTCTGTTGCTTCTATTAGCGTTGCCGGTCATGTATTTGAAAAGCCTGAACATGGCTGGGATGTTTCGCAAAGCTGTACAATAGAAGAAAAAGAAACTGCCAACGCGGAAAACAAGTACAATGTAACTCTGAAAAAGAATGTAAATGATGACGGAGAGATTTATTTTACAGCCGATGTATCACTGAAAGACCCCGAAGCTAAGGGCGTAAATGAGAAAATAGAGATATTTGCGACAGATGCGGCAGGAAACGTTGAATCTCCGAAAACAGTAACCGTGAAGATAGACCTTGGAGATCCGAAAGCAGAAGCTATAACCGTAAATAAAGAAGTAAAAGACGGTTATCTGCAAAAAGGAAACAATCTGACGGTAAAAGCCGATTTCAACGATGAATACCCCGGCTATGCTTACTCCGATGTTGAGAAGATTATCTACAGCTTCTGCGATCAGGAAGTCGTCAGGGAAGGAAATAATCTTAACTCCGATGCAGTGTTCGAGGTAAAAGATGCCAATTGCAGCGGTTATATTGCGGTGGAGATCTTTGACTATGCAGGGAACACGGCAACGTACTACTACAGATATGACGGCGATACCAATGTGACTGACGATTTAAGTTTTGCCTCCACGATAACTGTAGATAATACCAAGCCGCAGCCAGCCGATATAACTGCCGGAAAGCCTGAATATACCGATAACGATAAAGTATGGTACAGTGATTATCCGGATATCTTCATAAAGGATGTTGATGACGGAGAGGTAAGATCCGGAATATCCGTTCTGAAATTTAAGATCAATGACAGGGATATCGTGATTGGTGAAGATGAAATTACCGGAACAGGCGGTTATACAAGCGTCAGATCCTTTGCGGCTGATCTTGAAAAGGAAGATTCCTGTTATATTGACTTTGAACAGGACAAGACAGACAAGACTTCTTTTGTTCCGTATCTGAAAAGCAAAAATGATACGGATGTGAAAATCTGTCTTGCAGATAAACCAATTTCCCTGAAAGACAGCGGAGAACTGACAGTGGCACTTGTTTCTGTTGACCGTGCCGGAAACGAAAGCGACAGCAAAGATTTCAGATTCTTTGTTGACAATACTGTTCCCGATGTCAAGGGTACATTTGAACGTGGTGTCAGAGAGGGTTCAAACGATATTGACGAAAGCATAAATATGTATCAGTACGGAACATTTGCCGATCACAGGATAAATATAAGAGTGCCTGTTTCCGACGGCAGCGGTGTTCCATCGTCCGGCTATAAAAAAGCAGTGCTCAGTTTTGTAAAAAGCAGCGGCGAAACTGTTTCTTTCGATTCAACCGATATAAAGGACGGCTATGCCGTGTTCAACATTCCGGAAGAACTTGTGGGAAACTCTGTGTTTGCCGGCACTATGGAGATGAAGATCATAGATAACGTCGGAAACACATCGGATGAAATTGCTCTTAAATCCGATAAGACAGGCAGCGGCTTTGTTGTTCTTGAAACTATAGCTCCGTTCGTTTCGGAAAAACCGGTTCTGACAGGCGACAACAGATACGAAAAGGACGTTGACGGCGAAACGCAGATCTGGTTCAGCAGCGATGTCAGCCTGAAATACGATATATCTGATGCGGAATCGGGAATAGCTAGCGTAGAGATAGTAAGGGAACGTGAAAACGGAGAGTCAAGAGAGACTGTAAGTTCCGACAACTATACCGGTCTTGAAATAATTACAAGCGATGCCCCGCATACGATATCGACAGAGACAGGAGTTGACGGAAGATCTGATTTCCATGTCAATGTATCCGACAGCGCCGGAAACTCAACAACCAGAGATTTTACTGTTTACAAGGATACCGAAACTCCGTATGTGTACTCTATCAGTTTCAATGATATTGTAAAAAACAACGATTCCGACCTTCTTACAGAAAGTGATCCGGAAAAGTACAGCCACTTCCACAACGCCGATCATATTGCGATAGTAACCGTAAAGGATGATCTTGGTGCGAGTGCAGGAATAGATCTCATCTGCTGCGAGCTTTATAATTCTGACGGAACACTGTTCAGAACATATACTTTTGACGATACGGCTTTTTATCCGACAGGCGAAAACGATACATATGCCGCCGAATTTGTGATTCCCGAGGGATTCAGGGGCGATATCAGGGCATGGACGACCGACAAGGTAAATCACAGATCTGCCGTTGTTTCTCCAAACGGATTTATTTCCGAGGGAGAAGGGACTCATGACAATGCGGCATACGAACATATCAGCATAGCGCTGCCGCCGACCGAAAGACGTGATACAGCCGGCAGACTGCTGTATAATCAGAATGTGAATGCTGCAATAAGTGTCAGCGATATGCATTCCGGAATCAGTTCGGTAAGGTGGAGAACGTCGGACGACCAGAACTGGAGCGAAATACAGATAGATGCCGACGGAAATATAACAGGCGATTCCGCAGGCTGGTCGGTTGAAAGAAGCGACAGGAATATTGTCCAGAGCATTACGAGAAATATTTCCGTTACAAGAGATGCAAATGACGATTTTATCCAGATAGTGATGACTGATAATTCGTCAAACAGTTCACAGACTGAAAGCCGGTTCAGCATAGACAAGCAGAAACCTGTTATAACCGTGTCAGGAATTGAAAGTTCAAATGAGATCAAATATTACAATACACACAAGACGGTTCATGTTGCCATAGCCGAGAGAAATTTCGATGATCCTGTTGTAAACAATGCCGTTGACAGCAGATTTGCAGATGACAGCTCCACCGACAGTAATTCGGATCAGTTCAGGCATACGAGGGATCTTGTATTCAGCACGGACGGAAGATATTCCGTAAATATCAGCAACACCGATCTTGCGGGAAATGCGGCTGATGAATACACATCCGGTACGTTTGTTGTTGATACTATTGCTCCGACAGCTTCCGTTACTGTGAAAAAGACGGACGGTTCTGTTGTTGCCAATGGTGATAATACGTATATAGATGATGCTGTGCAGGCTGTTGTCAATGTGACCGAGGAAAACTTCGATCCCAAGAGTGTAAATATAACCATAAACGGCAAGGCGTATAATCCGGGAGAATGGAGCGGAACATCGTCTCATTCCATTACAATTCCGAAAAGCAGTTTCAGCAAGGACGGTACATATACGATTTCGGTATCGGGAAAAGATCTTGCAGGAAATGCCATGAAGTCTGTTAATGTTTCGTTCACGATCGACCAGAAATCCCCTGATATTGAAATGTCCGGCGTTATGGCTGCAAATAAGGGAGATGTTGCTCCCGTTGTGGAAATGACCGATCAGAATTACAAATCGGGCAGCGTTAAGCTCTACAGAAACGATACGGAACTTAAAATGACCACTGAAAATGACGGAAAGACCGTTAAATATGCTGTTGACGAAAACGGAAATTACATAACTGCTTCATGGGAAGTAACAAACGACAAAAACGGTACAATCAGAAAGCTGGTATTTGATAATTTCACGGCAGAAGAGATCTTTGACGGTTCTTATAAGATTGCGGCTGAAACATCAGATATGGCGGAAAATTCAAGTTCTGATTCCCTTGAATTCTCGGTGAACAGATTCGGTTCTGTTTTCACGGTAAAGGATGCCGAAAAAATCAATAACAGATATCTCAACGAATCACCGTCGCTGACGATTACCGAAAGGAACGTTGACAAACACAGTTCTGATTCGGACATTGTTATTATTGTTGATAAGGGCTCAAATACGGTGAAACTCACGAATGGTGAGTATACCGTTTCCGAAGCAGTCCAGCTTGAGGACAAGTCAGGATATGAATATACATACACTATTCATCCGGAAGTTTTTGACCAGGATCTCGACTACAGCGTTTCAATTCAGTCTGTGGATGCGGCAGGAAATAAAAATGTCAGCACGGGCAGAGGAGCTGAAATTAATTTCAGTCTCGATACTCACGACCCCGAATTCAAGTGTGATGGTCTTGCTGACAAAGCTGAATTCAGACAGTCGGAAAGAGAATTCAGGATAAACGTAAATGAGAAAATAAAGCATATCACAGTTAAAACAAGCGATGGAAAGGTTCTTCTTGATGAGGAATCCGAAAATGGCGAGAGCAGTTATACTTTTGTTGTTCCGGCTTCAAATTCGTCACGTGATCTTACTGTTGAGCTGACGGATCTTGCCGGAAATAAGACTGTTAGAAAATATAAAAATCTGCTTATCACGGAAAATATCGCTCTGTATATGCTGCACAAGACATGGGTAAAGGCAGTCGGAGCTTCCGTTATAGCTCTTCTTGGTGCATTAGGCGGATTCATATTTGTAAGAAGAAGAAAAAAGAATAAGTAATCAGGGTGGAAATATGATAAATATCAGTGATTTAACAGCCGCAGAAAACATAACGGGCGAGGACGTGGGACGTCTCATAATTTATAATGACGTATATGCATATTCCGTTCAGATCGGAAAGCATGAATGTGAGAATTTTCAGTACGTGACACAGGAAACGCTTGATTCGCTTATGGAAAAAATCAATACCTGCGAGGATGCCGACATTCTCGACTGTTATGTTCAGCTCCGGTACTTTATAAAGAATGCTCAGGCAATGTCATATGCATATAATCAGCAGGCGCAGAACGGCTTCTGCCGTTTGCTGATGTATATGACACAGGCTCAGCAGGTTGAGCACGCAAGACGCATGATAGAACTTCTGCCTATGATAATGACTTCTTCTCAGTTCAGTGAAATGCGTAATCCGAGCGAGCTTGCAAGACTGAGGGGAGTTGCGATAGTTGCCGATAATTTTCCGTGCCGGCCTAAGTGTCTTGACGCTCACGATCATTTTATCGAACCTGAAATAGATTGTTTTCAGGAAATGATGAGTCTTGAGCATTCCGAGACAATGGAGGAAAAGATCGAATATTTCCGTAATGATCTTATGATTGGAGGACTTAAACGGCAGAATGCATACAATAAGCTTTTTGAGCTTATTGCAGAAAGAATAGATATTCCCGAATTTACGGTATTCTGCACCGATACGGAAGAACTTATCAGACAGATAGCCGAATTCAATCAGCAGAGGTTTGATATGGAAAATGAGATTTCCGGTGACGGTGAAGAATATGAAAACAGGAAAAAAATCTTAGCCCGGATATTCAGACCGATAGACCTTGACGAAATAAAGATCTCCGAAGATGCTGCCGAAAAAGTCAGAGAAAAACTTGATGATATACGTATTTTCCGCTCTGACCTCAGTGGTCTTGTGAAGATTCTTATGACTGCGGGGGGAAGAGATGAGGTATGAAAAGGGCATTGACGGCGAGCCGGCTTCCGTCGGAGAGGTACTTGAAACCCGACTTCAGGTAAATACGTTCAGGATCATGAAGCAGTCATCTGCTATGAATAAACTTTCTACATTGAAAATAACAAAGAAAACGGCATCCGAAATATTTGACGAAGAAGTATGCGTAGAAAAGGATAATCTGAAAATTTCTTTTGAAAGCATAGCCGAACTTGGCACAGGTCTGAAAACTACAACACACAGACTTGCTGATGCATTGATGATAAAATTTACCGAATCCGGTTCAAAGGAGCATACGGTTTCTCTTTCGCTGGATGAATATATGAAGCTGTGCGAACTGAAAAATTCCGTCGAAATGCGCAGACAGGTCAATTCTGACCTTAAAACTCTGCTGAATATGCGTATAAGCTTTCAGAAATCCTCCAACAGAGAACAGAGCATGAAGAATATAAGGCTTTGCAAGGACGTAAAGATAAAAAACAATATAATTGTCTTTACTTTCAGCGACGAATTTTTTGTAATCATGAAAACCATGCCGGTGATGCATTATCCGGAAAAGTTGTTTAAGATCAATCTGAAAAAAAATCCCAACAGCTATTATTTCCTGAAAAAAATTGCTGAGCACAAAAAAATGAATTATTTCAAGAAGAATGCCGATACGCTGAGCGTGAAAACACTGCTCGGATGTACTCCGGAACTTCCGTCATATGATGATGTGGTAAATACGGACAGGGCTGTGGGACGGCGCATAATCGAGCCTTTTGAAAGAGATATGAACGAACTTTCCGATCTTCTGAGATGGGAATACTGCCACGCAAACGGAACAAAACTTACGGATGACGAGCTTGTTAATTTCAACTATCATATATTTAGCGGACTTCTTATAAAAATAAAATGGAAAGAGTATCCGCAGCTTCAGCGAAAGAAAAATAAAGTATCAAAGTGCAGATGATCTGCCGGAATCTGCTGATGATTACGGCAGATTTTCCGTTAAAGGGGATGAATTATGAATAAGATTATAGTACAGGTATATCTGCCGGCTAACG
>UQXS01000062.1 GCA_900545125.1 uncultured Ruminococcus sp. | reverse complement strand
TCACCATTCTTGCCTGCATAGGCTTCGGAGTTGTCGGGCTTGACTATTTCCTGCTTGTAGGCGTCATGGTTGGAGTGCTTAACATAATACCGTATATCGGCCCATGGATAGCCGCCATCCCGGCGCTTATCCTTGCTTTGCTGGAAAGCCCGGCAACAGCACTGTGGACGCTTGTTGTGATTATTGCGCTCCAGCTGCTTGACAACTTTGTTCTGGGCCCCCGCATTCTCGGAGACCGTCTCCGCGTCAGCCCGCTTTGGATATTTGTCGGCATCATTATAGGCGGCGCCATGTTCGGGCTTCCCGGCATGCTGCTGGGTGCTCCCGCAGTTGCAATCATCGGCAAGCTTCTGGAAAAGTTCGTGGAATATCGTGAAAACGCTTCCGATCCCGACAAAAACGGCGCCGTTCCCGTTTCCGGCTTTACAGATTCTCCGACCGAAACCGGCATCTCGGAAAACGCCTCGGACACTCACGGCTCACAAGACGGCACGGCCGATTCCCGTTAGCCGATCCTCTGTTTTTATAACAGCTGAAGACCTCGCTTTAATACAGCTTATAAACAAGCATTACAATATTTATAAAGAAGGAACTTAAAATGGCAAAAGAACTTGCGAAGTCCTATAATCCAAAAGATTTTGAGGACAGGATCTACGCTGAATGGAACAATAAAGGCTGTTTCCGTGCCGAAGCCGATCCTAAAAAGACGCCCTATACTATCGTTATTCCCCCTCCGAATATTACAGGTCAGCTCCATATGGGACACGCCCTTGACGAAACACTTCAGGATATACTTATCCGCTGGAAAAGAATGTGCGGATATTCGGCACTCTGGCTTCCCGGCACAGATCATGCCGCTATCGCAACGGAAGCAAAAATCGTTGAAGCCATGCGCAAAGAAGGCGTTACCAAAGAAGATCTCGGCAGAGACGGCTTCATGAAACGTGCCTGGGAGTGGAAAAAGCAGTACGGTGGACGTATCGTTGAACAGCTTAAAAAACTCGGCTCTTCCTGCGACTGGTCAAGAGAACGCTTCACTATGGACGAAGGATGCTCTAAGGCGGTAAAGGAAGTGTTCGTTAAATACTACGAAAAAGGTCTTATTTACAGGGGCGAAAGAATCATCAACTGGTGCCCGAAATGCAAAACCTCCCTTTCTGACGCCGAGGTAACATATGAAGATCAGGCAGGACATTTCTGGCATCTCCGCTATAAGATCAAGGATTCAGACGGATATCTGGAACTTGCCACTACTCGTCCGGAAACACTCCTCGGAGATACTGCCGTTGCCGTAAATCCAAATGACGAACGCTACAAAGACTTGGTAGGCAAAACCGTTATCCTGCCGCTTGTTCATCGTGAAATTCCTATTATAGCAGACGATTACGTTGAAACAGACTTCGGAACAGGCGTTGTAAAGATCACTCCTGCTCACGACCCCAATGACTTTGAAGTCGGTCTCCGCCATAAGCTGCCTGTTATCAACGTTATGAACGATGACGCAACTATCGTTGACGACTATCCGAAGTACGCCGGAATGGACAGATACGAAGCAAGAAAAGCTATCGTTGAAGATCTTGAAGCAGAGGGCGCACTTGTAAAGATCGAGGAATACAGCCACAACGTAGGTACTTGCTACCGCTGCGGAACTACAGTTGAGCCAAAGGTTTCCACACAGTGGTTCGTTAAAATGAAGCCCCTCGCTCAGCCTGCCATCGACGCCGTGAAGAACGGAAAAACAAAGTTCGTCCCCGAACGCTTTGACAAAATATATTTCCACTGGCTTGAAAATATCCGTGACTGGTGCATCTCACGTCAGATCTGGTGGGGACATCAGATACCTGCATTCTACTGCGACGAATGCGGCGAAATGACTGTAACAAAGGAAAGTTCCGCAGTATGTCCCAGGTGCGGCAAGCCTATGAGACAGGATCCTGATACTCTTGATACATGGTTCAGTTCTGCTCTCTGGCCTTTCTCCACGCTGGGATTCCCTGAAAAAACCGAAGATCTGAAATATTTCTATCCAACCAACACCCTCGTTACAGGATATGACATCATCTTCTTCTGGGTCATCAGAATGATGTTCAGCGGACTGGAAAATATGGGCGAAGTTCCGTTTGATACTGTTCTCATCCACGGTCTTGTGCGTGATTCACAGGGACGCAAGATGTCCAAATCACTTGGAAACGGCATTGATCCCCTTGAAGTTATTGATGAATACGGCGCTGACGCTCTCAGATTCATGCTTGCAACCGGAAATTCTCCCGGAAACGATATGCGTTATATCGACGATAAAGTCAAGGCAGCAAGAAACTTTGCAAATAAGCTCTGGAACGCTTCACGCTTTATCATGATGAATCTCCCGGAAGACTTTGAATTTGACGAACTGCCGGAGGAACTGGAGATAGAGGACAAGTGGCTCGTAAACAAGTTCAATAAGCTCGTAAAAGAAGTAAACGATAATCTTGAAAAATACGAACTTGGCATCGCTTCGCAGAAAATATACGACTTTATATGGGATATCTACTGCGACTGGTACATTGAGCTGACAAAGCCACGCATCCAGGCAGGCGGAGAATCAAAGACAAAAGCTCAGGCTGTTCTTGTATGGGCTATGCAGGGAATGCTCAAGCTACTGCATCCGTTCATGCCGTTCATCACAGAGGAGATATGGCAGGTTCTCACGAACGGAAAATCAATGATAATCCTTGAAGAATATCCGCAGCCATTAGTTTCCTTCAATTTTGACAAAGAAGAGGCGGCTTTCGAGAAAGTCATCTCAGCTATAAAGGCAGTAAGAAATACCAGAACAGAAATGAATGTCCCGCCGTCGGTAAAGGCAAAGCTTCTCATAGAGACCGAAGAACCGGAACTTTTCATGTCCTGCACCGCTTTCTTTGAAAAACTTGCGTCCGCATCTTCTGTTGAGGCAGGAACTTCACTCACTCATGAAAACTGTGCAAACGCCGTAACAGATTCTGCAAGAATTTTTATTCCTATGGACGAACTTGTTGACAAGGAGAAAGAAATTGCACGTCTCGAAAAGGAAAAAGCAAAGGTTCAGAAAGATATCGACTTCCTCAGCGGAAAGCTCAATAATCAGGGATTTATTGCCAAAGCTCCCGAAAAACTCATTGAAGCCGAAAAGGCAAAGCTGGCTAAAGCTCAGGAAAAAATGGACAAGATCATGCAGTCTATCGCTGCTTTTGGCGGCTGATACAGGAGTATATTATGGTTGATTTAAAAAATAAATGGGCGCTGATAACCGGCGCAAGCAGAGGTCTGGGCAGACTTATTGCCGTGGCTATGGCTGAACAGGGCTGTAATCTGGTTCTCCACAGCAGAAACAGCGGACACTGTCAGGCTGTACTTGACGAGGTCAGAGCATTAGGAGTCGAAGCATACACCGTTCAGGCTGAACTTTCCGACATGAAACAGCTTGAGGATATGCTCGCTGAAATAGACGAAAAAGGTACTCAGATAGATGTTGTTTTCAACAACGCAGGCTTGCAGACGACATATCGTTCAGCTATACTCGATACCCCAGCCGAAGAATTTGAAACAAGCTTCAGGATCAATACGATCGCTCCCATGATGATATGCTATCACTTTGTGGACGGCATGAAAAGGCGTGGATTCGGCAGAATTATCAATACTTCCAGCGACATCAATCTTGAACCGCAGCAGGCTCCGTATTCCGCAAGCAAGGCGGCTCTGGACAAGGTTACAAGAGATCTGAGCTATGCTTACCGTGATACAGGTGTTATAATAAGTCTCACCAATCCGGCATGGTGCAAGACGGATATGGGCGGCGAAAGCGCTTATTTTGAGCCGGAATCCGCCATTCCCGGACTTCTTGTGGGAGCATTTGTGGACGCCGGAAAATCCGGAAGATATTTCAATGCACAGGACTTCAAGGGAATGACTCTCAAAGAAGCAGTCGCTAAAGCTGAATTACAGGAGAGTCCCTATTGATGAATTTTGAAGAAACCATGAATTTTATCGGCTCATACAGCAAATCGGGAAAGCCGGTGACGGATCTTTCCCGTGCCCGTGAGCTTATGAAATGTGTGGGAAATCCTGAAAAATCGCTGAAATTCGTCCACATAGCAGGAACAAACGGAAAAGGCTCGGTTGTGGAATATATCTCCAACGCTCTGATATACTCAGGGTATAAAACCGGACAGTTCACATCGCCTTTCGTTATGCATTATACTGACAGGATACGCATAAACGGTGAGGAAATATCCGAAGATTCACTCTGTGAAATTGCAGAATTCGTCCGTGAACGCATCGCTGACCGTGAATATTCTCAGTTTGAAATAACAATGGCTATAGCGCTCCTCTGGTTTCAGCGTGAGAACTGCGATATTGTAGTTTTTGAAGCCGGTATCGGCGGACTGCTGGACTGCACTAACGTAATACCTCCGCCGCTGGTGTCAGTTATAACCTCTATATCTCTCGATCATACGGCAATTTTAGGCGATACCGTGGAAAAGATTGCACGTCAGAAAGCAGGAATTATAAAAGAGGGCTCGGCGGTAGTCGTTGCAGACGGTAATGCTCCAAATGTTGTAAGGATCATGAAATCTGCTGCAAGGGAAAAAAAAGCAAAGTTAATTCTGACAGAACCTTGCAGTAAAGATACTCCAACTCTTATTGACGGAACGCCTTTTACATACAAGGGAGAATTTTTTAAAGCGAAAATGCTCGGATATGCTCAGGGTATAAATGCCTCTCTGGCAATTGAAGTCTGCCGCTGCCTTGTAAAAAAAGGATATAATATATCTGAGGAAAATATAAAGCAGTCTATAAATAATACACAGGTCAAGGCACGAATGCAGATAGTATCCCTTAATCCTGATATTATTGTTGACGGAGGTCACAATCCTGATGGTATAAAAAATCTTACTGATTTGCTTTATCTCTGGAATTGCTCTGTATACGCTGTTATGGGTATGGTTGATTCAAAGGATTATCAAGAGGGACTTGCAATGGTATCACGGCACAGTCAAAAGATATTTACTGTTGACGGCTTTGCTCCCAATGCCGTAAGCGCTGAAAAACTGGCAGAAATTGCAGGTGCATATACTGATGCTGTATCATGTTCTTCTCTTGAAGAAGCAGTGGAACAAGCGAAAAAGCTTGCCCTTGAAAATGACGGCATGGTCGTTGTGTGCGGTTCACTTTATCTTGCAAGCAAATATCTTAATATTTACGAAAATAAATAAAAAGTTGCTGCTATAATCGGATATATTTGTAGAAAGTCACGAATATATCCGATTTTTTAAATTTACCGGAATAAAGTCTTGAAATTTTTGCCGCAGAGTGATATAATTTTTTTATGAACTGCATATGCAGAATTTATTAAAGGAGGTTTTTTAACAATGGCGTTAAAAAATCAGTATCTTATCGATCTTTTAGAAACAGTTAAAAAAAGAAACGCAGGCGAACCTGAATTCATCCAGGCAGTAACAGAGGTTTTTGAATCCCTCCAGCCTGTAGCAGAAAGAAGACCCGATCTCGTAGAAGCAGGCGTATTCGAGAGAATCGTTGAGCCTGAGAGACAGATCATATTCCGTGTTCCCTGGGTTGACGACAACGGCAAGGTTCAGGTAAACCGTGGTTTCAGAGTTCAGTTCAACTCAGCTATCGGACCTTATAAGGGCGGTATCAGACTTCACCCATCAGTATACCTCGGAATTATCAAGTTCCTCGGATTTGAGCAGATCTTCAAGAACAGCCTTACAACACTGCCTATGGGCGGCGGCAAGGGCGGTTCAGACTTTGATCCCAAGGGCAAGAGCGACGGAGAAGTTATGCGTTTCTGCCAGAGCTTTATGACAGAACTCTGCAAGCACATCGGTGCTGATACAGACGTTCCTGCTGGCGATATCGGTACAGGCGGACGTGAAATCGGCTTTATGTTCGGTCAGTACAAGAGACTCCGCAACGAGTTCACAGGCGTTCTTACAGGCAAGGGACTTACTTACGGCGGATCTCTCACAAGAACAGAGGCTACAGGTTACGGTCTCTGCTACTTCACAAACGAAATGCTCAAGGCTAACGGTATGAGCTTCGAGGACAAGAAGGTAGTTATCTCCGGTTCAGGAAACGTTGCTATCTATGCTACACAGAAGGCTACAGAACTCGGTGCAAAGGTTATTACCCTTTCCGATTCCAACGGATATATCGTTGATCCTGACGGAATCGAACTTGATCTTGTTAAGCAGATCAAAGAGGTTGAGCGTGGACGTATCAAGGAGTACGCTGAAAGAACTTCACATAAGAACGTTACTTACACAGAAGGATGCAGTGGTATCTGGAGTGTTCCCTGTGATATTGCACTTCCTTGCGCTACACAGAATGAGATCAACGGCGAGAGCGCTGCTCTTCTCGTAAAGAACGGCTGTAAGGTAGTTTCTGAGGGTGCTAATATGCCTTCAACTCCCGAAGCTATCGAAACATATCTTGCAAACGGTATTCTCTACGGTCCTGCTAAGGCTGCAAATGCCGGCGGTGTTGCTACATCCGGTCTTGAAATGAGCCAGAACAGTGAAAGACTCTCATGGACATTTGAAGAAGTTGACGCTAAGCTCCACGGCATTATGAAGAGCATCTTCAAGTCATGTGACGAAGCTGCTAAGGAGTATGGTCTTGAAGGCAACTACATGGCTGGTGCTAATATTGCAGGCTTCCTCAAGGTTGCTGAGGCAATGAAGGCTCAGGGTTGTGTTTGATTAAATTAAACATATAAAAAAGCTGCTGTATCATTGCTGATACAGCAGTTTCTTTTGTATGAGACCTTACTCCTCTTCACATCTCTTCAAGAATTCTTCAAAAACTTCATTCAGGATCTCATCATCTTCAACGGAAATAAAATCGTCCGTCTCCTCATCCTCACCCGGAATGACTTCAAGAATAACAACTTCCTCTTCCGTATCCTCAAAAGGCAGAAGAACCGCAAACTCACGCTCCTTGTAGTCGATCACATCGAGAACTTCAAATGAAATATCCTCGCCGTTATCGTCAGTAAGTGTGATAAAACTGCCGTTATCTTCCATTTCTTCATCCGATTCAAAATTTTTATCCATATTTTCGCTCATGTAGATGCACCTCCGCAAATTATACTGTAATAATTTTACCATATTATTTTAAAAAAATCAAGTATCCATAATATTTTTTTGCGGTGCGGACATAATATCTGTGGGAGATGATTAAATGGATAATAAAAAAATTCCGGTTCCCGAACCGGATAAAAATGATCTTGAATATGTCTGTCCACCTGCCTCATGGGGGGATATGACGGGACTTATCCCCACCGGACCAGAAAACCACAGTGATATAAATTCCTACGAGGAACTTTATCCGTTCCTGCCGCATCCGGAAGCCTATATCCGGGATTAGCAAAAACGCCGCACAGAACCAACAGCTCTGTGCGGCAGATTTTTATCCTATATTTCCCGAGATAACAAGAGTACTTACGCCCGGCTGTACAGACCATGCACCCGTTGTTGGATCCTGCTCAAAAGAAGCAGGAGGAACGGTAATCTGTCCGGCAAGGGATGTGAATTCTCCGGTTGTTTCAGAATAGCTGTAATTCGTATTGGCAGTCCACGGAGTACCGTTAAATTCTGCCGTAAGATTACTGAGAGCCGGATTGAAAGTATCGCTGAAAATAATGTTATCAGTGGCAACTGCCTCGATGCTGCCACTGTTCTGGAGAGTAAACGTGTAAGTCACTCTTCCGTTTTCCTCAACAGCCGCAGGACTGAGAGACTTGCTTATTGCCAGAACCGGAGCACTTTCCGGTGCAGTATCGGCTGCTGCGGTGATATCTGTAAATCCTGCACCGCTCACCGTTGCTGTATTGGTGATAGCAGCATCCTCACCAAGAGGTGCAAATCTGTTGGCAGCAGCAGAATATACTATTGAAGCATTTCCGCCTGCCGGAACGCTGATTCCGGTAATCGTAAGCGGATTTTCCGAAGTAACAGTAGGTGCGCTCTGCGGCACACCATTTACAAAATATCTTGCAGTTCCTGTTAAATAGGTCAAAGGAACAACAGCTGTACCGGGATCTCCAAAAGTATATTCTCCAAGATCATCGGTAACAGTCACGTTATTATAGCTCGTGGAGCTGTTGTTTACGATATTGATAACATACGAGTTATCTCTGCCGGCAGCATAAGTGCCGTTCACAGGAGTTTTTGTTGCTGTGAGACTTTCAAGTATCTCTCCAGCCGTAATATTTGAACTTGCTACATTACCGTTATAAGACAGTGTAGCCTGATTATAGAAAGTTGCCATAATAATTCCTCCATAGGCAATAATTGACAAAATCAAAAGGAAAAGAAAGCTCCTTTCCCTTATCATTATATTCAAAGACTGCCTTTTCCGAAGATTGTCCGGATAGCAGAGGAAATGTCACTTTTGTATTTGCGGAAATCCCGCAGCTGCTCAGAAAGCTGCCTATGGCGTTCAAGGCACTGCTCATGAGTTTTATTGGGAAAATTTTTATTTCCGGCAAGATATCTTTCACAAAGCTGTTTGATAATAAGCAGTGTTCCTTCATAAAGGGAATTGATCTCTTCCTGGATGAGAATATCTCCTGCACCCTCCGCAAAGCCTGATGCAGCTTCGCAGATCTTCTGCATATCGAAACCTACGGTTGTCACGGAACGCAGCATATCGCCGAAATCAACAAAGGCATAGTCCCTTGATGCAGTATCAAGGTCAATTACTGCCGGAATTTTCCCGAAAATTATATTATCAGCTTTTGTATCGCCGTGAACGTTCCTGACTGGCAATGGAAAATCAGCTTTATGCAGTTTTCGTGTAACTTGCAGTCTGAAACTTCCCGAATTGATTACCCTGAAAAAACGTCCGACGGCAAAACCGTGAAGATAAGGCGAATATTCGCATGACGGCTCGATATATCTGTACATACGCCATGTTTCACCGCAGACTTCTGTATATATCCTGCCGTCAGACCTCAGAAAATCCGGTATTTTTACTCCACAGTCCGGAGCTTCCGAAAACGCCTTTATTACCGTATCCGTATTTTCTGCAATTATCTCCGGATTTCTGAAAATATCACGGTTCAGGGATTGCAGAATATATCTCTCGTCCGGACATTCCAGCAGAAATGTCCGGTTGATATGTCCTGTTTTAAGTTCTCTGATGTCAGCAGGATCATCAATTCCGAAAATTGAAGCGATACGACCGATCTCCATGTCAGTTTTTCAGACTCTGCATGGGCGCAGGGATTCTTCCCCCACGGCTGATAAACTTAGCGGACGATTTATCCTTTATCGGCATAACAGGACCGCTGCCCAGAAGTCCGCCGAATTCAAGAGTTTCCCCCTCTTTTCGTCCGATGGCAGGAATGAGACGTACAGCCGTAGTCTTGGAATTGACCATGCCGATAGCTGCCTCATCTGCGATAATAGCAGCAATGGTTTCAGGAGTTATGTCTCCGGGAACAACTATCATATCGAGTCCTACCGAGCAGACTGCCGTCATTGCTTCAAGCTTTTCAAGGCTGAGAGTTCCGGCAACGGCAGCATCTATCATGCCTGCATCCTCAGATACGGGAATGAATGCTCCGGAAAGTCCTCCGACAGTCGACGATGCCATAACGCCGCCTTTCTTTACCGCATCGTTGAGCATTGCAAGACAAGCGGTCGTACCATGAGTTCCGCACTGTTCCAGACCCATTTCCTCAAGTATATGGGCAACACTGTCACCGATAGCCGGAGTGGGAGCAAGTGACAGATCAACTATGCCAAATGGTACGCCGAGAAGTTCGGATGCTCTTGCGCCCACAAGCTGTCCCATTCTGGTTATCTTGAAAGCGGTCTTTTTGATGATATCGGCAAGCTCGTTAATAGAAGCTTCCGGATATTTGGCAAGCGCCGCACGTACAACTCCGGGGCCGGAAACGCCTACATGAATTTCACAGTCAGGCTCGCCCACGCCGTGGAAAGCTCCTGCCATAAACGGATTATCCTCAACGGCGTTGCAGAATACAACAAGTTTTGCAGGGCCGATACAGTCACGGTCGGCTGTTCTTTCAGCCGATTCACGGACTATCTTTCCCATAAGACTAACGGCATCCATATTTATGCCAGACTTTGTAGAACCGATATTGACCGATGAGCAGATATTCTGTGTAACATCAAGAGCTTCGGGGATAGACTCTATAAGCGCACGGTCTCCGGCACTGAATCCTTTGTGAACAAGAGCCGAATATCCTCCGATGAAGTTTACGCCGCAGGTATCGGCAGCTCTCTGGAGAGCCTTTGCAAACTTAACGGGGTTCTGTCCCGGACAGGCTGCGGCAAGCATAGCAATAGGCGTAACGGAAATTCTCTTGTTTATTATCGGAATACCGTATTCCTTTTCGATCTTCTGTCCGACGGGAACAAGGTTCTCTGCACGGCTGACGATCTTTTCGTAAACTTTTTCACAGGCACGGTCGATGTCGGTATCAATGCAGTCAAGGAGGGATATTCCCATAGTGATGGTACGTATATCCAGGCATTCATCCTGTATCATACGGATAGTTTCGAGTATATTATATACATTAAGCATTGTCTGTTTTCCTTTCCCGTATCATCTCACACGGAATGCATGGAGTTAAATATATCCTCATGCTGTGTATGGATAGAAAGACCAAGTTCGCTGCCGAGATTGTTCATTCTGTCGACCAGTTCTGAAAAATCCCTGTTTATTGCGGATATATCCACAAGCATTATCATTGCAAACATATCCTGAAGCACGCTCTGCGTAACCTCGATAACATTTACATTGAATTCAGAACAAATTCCGCTTACCTTATGGAGAATACCTACGGTATCCTTACCTATTACAGTTACTACTGCACGCATAATTATTTCTCCTTTTACGATTTATTAAGTAATTATTGACTATAACATCCATTATATCATAAAATTATGAAAAAAGAAAGTACCTGATATAATTTTATTTTTTTACATTAAAAAGGGTGGAAAGTCAGAAAAAAATGTGTTATAATAGAATTATCTTTTTTGAAAACCTACAAAGGTTCTGATTGGAAGGTGCAAACATGAAATATATTGATTGTCACACGCATACTCAGTATTCTATGGACTCTGAAGCGGATATAAATGCAATGATCGAACGTGCAATTGAACTCAATCTTGCGGCGTATGCCATTACCGATCACTGCGAATGCAGCACATGGTATCCTAAAGAAAACTATGATAATACCGATCTTTTCGACCATTTCAACTATGCCGACGATTTCCGGCGTTCTGTAGAAGCTGTTACAGAATTAAAGGAAAAATACAGCAGCAGAATAAATCTTATCTGCGGTACCGAACTCGGTCAGATCTCTCAGGACATTGAAGCGGCAAAGCTGGCTGTATCGGACGAACGCCTTGATTTTGTGATTGGTTCGCTGCATCAGGTCAG
>UQXS01000061.1 GCA_900545125.1 uncultured Ruminococcus sp. | reverse complement strand
AAGTAACTATAAAACACCGGAAGAGAATTCTATTTAACAGAATTACTCTTCTGGTTTCTAACCTAACTAACCTCTTGTTATAGTGTTTGTGCCTGTTTCGTTTTTATCAGTTCAGATTATTACCACACTACATACTGATTGAAAAAACGAGTACTTTCAGCAATCCATGAGTCCATGTTCTCATAAGCTGCAAAGTGTCCTGATGTAGGGTAACATATCCAGCGTTTAGGTGTACGGATGTGATTGTATGCTGCAAAATTTGTATGTGGTGGTGTAATGTTGTCCTGAAGTCCGAATCCCATTAATACTGGGCATTTGATCCATCCGGTCAGATTCTTCAAGTCAAAGTAAGTTAGTAATGAGAATATTTTATCTTTGTCAATATTCTGCCGGGCAGCTCCTTCGAATACCAAGTTGGCAGGCCAGTGAACCAAACGGAAATAATCGGGATAGTCTGACAGAAAGGGTACGATAGGCGCAGCTGCGGAAATACGATGGTCGAGTGACGCTGCTGCTAGTGTGAGCGCTCCACCTTGCGAAATACCTGTAGCAAAAAGGTTTTGTCCGTCAAAGCATGGCTGAGCAAAAATAAAATCAATACTGCGGACTGTATCAGCAAAAGCACCTCTGTAATAGTAATGTTTGGGTGAATCCAGTCCGAAAGCAATCCACTCACCAAAGCGGTTATAAGGTTTGTTGAGGCCTTGTCCACGGGGTGGAATGACCAAGATACACCAACCGGGATAGTCGTCGGGACTGGGAATCCAGGTGACGGCATCATAACCTTGATAAACCACTACGGCCGGATGACTCTGACCATCTGTTGGGACTGCCCAATACCCCCGTAAGATTTCTCCTTCAAGCGAGCGCATTTCTACTTCGTAAACATCACGCTCTGGCTTCGAAGATTCAGGTAGACGTGTCATTTTATAGGCAGGGTGTACACGTTTAAGTTCGGTGATGGTTTTATTCCAAAATCTTTTTAAGTTAGGGGGACCATCCGGTTTGGATAAAATCTGTTCGGCTTCGTATCCAAAGAAGAAATGTTTCAGAGTGTCGGTGCCGGCAATGAAACAAACCTGGTAAAATCCGGGAGTGAGATTCGTGAGAGTGACTGATGCACGACTGCGAAAGCCTCCACCGGGAGCTATCGAATCTGTTCCGAAAGAGTAGGTTATAAAGGTAGACGATACAGCATTGCCGAAATCTGTTGCAATGTCCATGCGTATCCTATCCGAAAAACCTGACTGTGCAGATGTCAATTCCAGCATGAAGCGTACTGGATGTTCGTTATCGAACATCCAGTTTTGCTCAACAGGAATATTGAGATTTATGGTCTTCTGTGTATAACTTCTTATTGAGTATCCGGTCAGGAGTATAATGACGTATATCCACTTTTGCATCCTGTTAATCATTGTAATTACTCTTTGATATAAAACGTAATCAGCACTCCTTTATGATCGCTTGGCCACTGATTGTTTACGGGCGGAATGATTGGATCTTTGGTTTGTTCTTCTATTCTTTGTCCGCGTACAATAGAGCCTGTTGGACCTACTATCTGGGCACTTTTTATTTGTAGATTTTTATTTGGATAATAGTAAACGAAATCAATTCGTTCGCGTTCATCTGCCTCCGGTGCCCATGAGAGATTCTCTGGAATGACTGATTTATTGTCTGCTGGAAAAGTGAATCCTGGACATTTCACCGGATCGGGATGAATTACCCGGTAGGCATCTTTATATCCCCGTTGAACCAACAATTTGGAAGTTCCCCAATTGACGATACATCCGCGATGATCGAATAGATCTTTTGTATCGGCCTGCCAATCCAGATAAGAAGGCTCATTCAGATCTCCGGCAAAAAACACGAGTGCTCCTTGCTCTAGCTCTTTGGCAGCGTTGTTGATAAAAGCTTGGGCGGATTCTATACGGTCTGATTCTTCGCAGACAGCAAGTATCTTGTTTACATCAGTGATAGGAGCCGGAAGTTTATCCCAATTAACGCTACCGTCATTGTATCCCCGGGGATAGTAACAGGTGTAGTAACGATACTCTGAATGTGCCGGGTAAACGGCCACTCGTTTCCCATTGACATCCAGAATCGCTTTGAACATCCATTTGTTGATGCGTTCTGTCTCTTTGAACGGATATTTTGATATGACCGCTCTTCCGTCTATTCGTGCATCGTAATAGATGAGTCCCTTATCTTTAAGCCCTTGCATTAGTTTAGGCATCACGGGATCGTCTTGTGGACCTTTATATAATTCGCAAAATGTAGCAATGTCTGGCTGTAGGGTAGCAATCTGTTCTATCAGATATTCCGGAGCATGCTCCACCTTGGTACACTCCACCCATAAGTTGAGTTGAAGGAACTTAATCTCTGTTTTCTTTCCTGTTTCTTCTTCCGGTGCAGATACTTCTTGTAAATCTGGTTACGGACGGACTTCCGGCGATAGCACTCGGACTTGAACCGCCGGAAAGCGACATAATGAGCAGACCGCCGAGAAAATCATCGGAGGGATTTTTTTCCGGCGGTCTTATGGGCAAGATACTTTTCAGGGGGATTCTGATAGGTTTATCGACGCTTGCCTCGTTTGCAGTGATTCTTCACATGGGCGGAACGGTAGAAGCAGCCAGAACAGCTGCACTTATAACGCTTGTAATGTCGCAGCTTATACACGTTTTCGAGTGTAAATCCGAGACAAAATCACTGTTGCATATCAATTTTTTAAGCAACATAAAGCTGCTGCTTGCGGTCGGAGTATCTGCTGCTGCGCTTGCTGCTGCGGTAGCCGTTCCGCAGCTTCAGCCGATTTTCGAGACAGTAACGCTGTCCTCGCAGCAGATTCTGACAGCATTGGGATTCAGTATTGCAGTACCGTTTTTAAGCAATTTACCGTTGTTTCGCAGTAAATGAGAAATCATATCTCCAGACCGAAGCTGATAGACAGAGCAGTATTAACCTTGTTCATTGATCTGAGATCAAGCTCGCCCATTTTGTCTTTGAGTCGTTTTTTGTCGATAGTACGAATCTGTTCCAACAGCACGATGCTGTCTTTTGCAAGACCGCATTTATCAGCCTGAACCTCGATATGTGTTGGCATACGGGTTTTGTCACGCTGACTGGTAATAGCCGCAGCGATCACGGTAGGGCTGTGTTTGTTTCCAACGTCATTCTGAACGATAAGTACAGGTCTGATTCCGCCTTGCTCCGAGCCGACGACCGGACTGAGATCGGCGTAGTATATTTCTCCTCTTTTAACCGACATAATAATTATCTCCTGTTTATAATAATTGGGGGGCTGCTGATTATATTATTGACCCTGATCGTGGAAATATACGGGTACATAATTATTATATGCAGAATCGCTGTACATTGTTTTTACGTAGATTTATTACAAAAAATATGTTCTGATATTGTGACATCTTACAATTTACAAATAGTGTAAAGTATGAGAAAGCTGCTGACGAAACGATAGCTTATAATGCTGAAACAAATGAACCAATACCTCATGTTTCTGTAGATTATGATGTGAATGAAAACGGAGAAACTTACGGAATTGAGACAAATAGTCCGTACATGAGCGATCAGCCTGATCTTATTCCCGCAATAGGTGATAATGGAAAACAAGGATATGTCCGCAACAGCGAATTAATTGGAGAAGCTCCTTCTTCTCCGGAAGAAGCTATAAGAATTCAGGAGGAGAGGAGAGCAAACGGTAATCCTCCTATGGTTGTAAATGTATATGAATCTGACGGAGTAACTGTTATTGATACGTTTACTATCGGCAGCAGTGAACCTTCTGAGAATGATCCAATAGACTTTAATTCAATAGATTATACAGAGTTCTATAAATAATAAATCTCCCCTGTCGAAAGGCAGGGGAGTAATTTATTATATCAGTTTTTGAAGATCAGGAAAAATTTCCAGACTTCTTTTCAGAATACCGTTCATAGAAGCGATAGCGATGCCGTAATTTGTAAACGGAACGTTCTGTTCAACAGCGGAATTCATTCTGAAAGAGACTTCACGTTCGTTGAGCATACATCCGCCGCAGTGGATAACGAGACTTATTCCGGAGAGATCTTCCGGAAATTCACGGCCGGAGGAAAGCTTTATATTAAGGGATTTTCCGGTAGTTTTCCTGAGTAGTGCAGGAAGCTTGACGCTGCCTATATCGCCGCACTGTCTGTGGTGAGTGCATCCCTCGGATATAAGAACGGTATCGCCGTCATTAAGTGTGCTGATAGATGCTGCACCTTTCACGGCAGTTTCAAGGAATCCCTTGTATCTTGCCATAAGGATAGAGAAAGAAGTAAGTGAGATATCATCCGGAACGATTTTGTTCACATAACCGAAAGCCTGACTGTCGGTAACGACCATTTTCGGTTTAGTTCCAAGTTTCCGGAGAGTTTCCTCAAGCTGAAATTCCTTTGTAAAAACCGCCATAGCGTCGGCATCGAGGATATCACGGAGAGTCTGCACCTGCGGAAGTATCATTCTTCCCTTAGGAGCTGCTGCGTCGATAGGTGTTACAAGAACGATAAGATCGCCCGGTTTGATAAGGTCGCCGATGATATGTTTTTCCGTTCTGCCGGTATTGGCAAGAGCGGCGATTTTTTCTTTTAGTTCGTGGATATTAGTTCCGTCGAGAGCGCACACAGAAATTTCGTTATCTTTTTGGGGCTTTGCATCTGCGATATCTGACTTGTTGTAGACTGTCAGCCACGGGATATTCTTTTCACGGAAGAGATCTGCAAGCTGCCTGTCGGTATCGGAGAGACCCTCGGAAGAATCGACAATAAGGACGGCGACATCGGTGCGGTTAAGGATCTGACGAGTTTTTTTCACACGGAGTTCGCCGAGAGTTCCCACGTCGTCGTAACCGGGGGTGTCGATAATAACGACAGGGCCGACCGGGAGAAGTTCCATTGCCTTTGTAACCGGGTCGGTAGTTGTTCCTTTTACGTCGGATACAACGGAGAGTTCCTGACCGGTCACGGCGTTGACCACGCTTGATTTTCCGGCGTTACGTCTGCCGAAAAAGCCGATATGAAGCCGTTCGCCGGAGGTGGTATCATTTAAGTTCATGGCATATCACTCCGTTAGAATTCTATCTGATCTATAACTTTTTTCAGAGCTGCGGCACTTGCCTGAAGTTTTCCGATTTCCTCGTCGGTAAGCTTTGGAGTAACATCACGTTCGATACCGTTGCTTCCGATAACGGCGGGGAGGCTGAGACAGACATCGTCGATGCCGAATTTATCACGCATCAGATAAGAAACGGTAATAATATTATTTGCGTCACGGAGAATAGAGTCGCAGATTTTGTTTACGGACATAGCGATAGCGTAGAAAGTTGCGCCTTTGCGCTTGATAACTTCCGAACCTGCACGACGCACTTCAAGGATGATTTCGTCCTTGTCGAGGTCGGCGTGATCCTGAGCCTCGATATATTCGTCCATTTCAACGCCTGCGATGCTTGTAAGCGACCAGGGGATGAAAGAGGAATCGCCGTGTTCGCCGAAAACGTAAGCATGGATGCTGTTGGGACTAAGTTCAAGGTGATCGGCGATAACCGAGCGGAGACGGGAAGTATCGAGAGCCGTACCGGAGCCGATGACCTGCTGAGGGGAAAGGCTGGTGCATTTCAGGATAGTATATGTGAGAATATCGACAGGGTTGCTTACCACAACATAGATTGCATCGGGAGCGAATTTAGCTATCTGCGGCATAACTTCCTTGATTATGTTTACGTTTGCCTGAGCGAGGTCAAGACGGGTCTGACCGGGTTTTCTTGCAAGGCCGAGAGTAACGATAACGATGTCGGAGTTTCTGGCGTCCTCGTAAGATCCGTCATAGATTTCAACGTTATGCCCGAATGAAACGCCCTGACGGATGTCCATAGCTTCGCCCTTAGCCTTAGCCTTGTTTATGTCAATAAGGACTACGTCAGAACAGGTTCCGCCTACGGCGAAAGTATAAGCAATAGTTGCGCCCACGTTGCCTGCGCCTAAAATAGTTATTTTGCTTCCTTTTTTATCTCCCATAGTATGACCTCCTAAGTAATTCAGAGTAAGTTCTTATACTATTAAATTATAACATTTTTTTGATAGAATTTCAAGTGAATAAAGTAATTTAAGGAAAAAATTGTAAGTCTGTACAAATAGATTTGGTATTTAACGATGATTTTATATAGTCAGTCTGTAGAATGAAATGGATAATATCCACATTATTGTGAATATTTATAAAATAAATGAATATTTATTCAAATGCTCTTGACAATGGAAATATTATGTGTATAATAGAATTAATGAATTAAATTCATCCAGGAGGTACACTAAAATGGATAAAAAAGATATTAAAAAAGTAGTTCTGGCATATTCCGGCGGACTTGATACATCTATCATCATTCCGTGGCTCAAAGAAAACTACAATAACTGCGAAGTTATTGCTGTTTCCGGAGATGTAGGACAGGGCACAGAACTTGACGGACTTGAAGAAAAGGCTATAAAGACAGGTGCTTCAAAGCTCTATATTGAGGATCTTAAAGAGGAATTCATTCAGGAATACGTTTATCCTACCGTTCAGGCAGGTGCTGTTTACGAGAACAGATATATGCTCGGAACATCTTTTGCACGTCCGATAATTGCAAAGAGAATTGCTGAGATCGCAATTAAAGAGGGCGCTGACGCTATCTGTCACGGATGTACGGGAAAGGGCAACGATCAGGTACGTTTCGAGCTTGCTATCAAGGCTTTTGCTCCTGAGATGCAGATAATTGCACCTTGGCGTGAATGGGATCTCAAGTCAAGAGATCAGGAGATCGACTATGCCGAAGCTCACAATATTCCTCTCAAGATAAACAGAGAGACAAATTACTCAAAGGATAAGAATATCTGGCATCTTTCACACGAGGGTCTTGATCTTGAAGATCCCGCAAACGAGCCGCAGTACGAGAAGCCCGGTTTCCTTGAAATGGGCGTTTCTCCTATCGATGCTCCCGATAAGCCTACTTATATTACTATCCACTTTGAAAAGGGAATCCCCACAAAGCTGGACGGCAAGGAACTCAACGGCGTTGAAATGGTTACTGCACTCAATAAGCTTGGCGGCGAAAACGGTATCGGTCTTGCTGACCTTGTTGAGAATCGTCTTGTAGGAATGAAGTCCAGAGGCGTTTATGAGACTCCCGGCGGCGCTATTCTTTACCATGCTCATGAAGTTCTTGAAACTATCTGTATTGACAAGGAGACTGCACGTATCAAGCAGTATCTCGGAATCAAATTTGCAGATATTGTATACAACGGTCAGTGGTACACACCTCTCCGTGAGGCTATGAGCGCATTCGTTACAGAAACTCAGAAAACTGTTACCGGCGATGTACGTCTCAAGCTTTACAAGGGCAATATCATCAATGCAGGAGTAACTTCACCGTATACTCTCTATGATGAGGAAGTTGCTACATTTGACGAGGACGAGGTTTACGACCAGAAGGATTCAGCAGGATTTATCAACCTGTTTGGACTCCCGATCAAGGTCAAGGCTCAGCTTGATAAGAAGAGAAATAACAAGTAATTTCAATAAAATTTTTCAGGCAGGGGAGGCGAAATTCTCCTGCCTGTTGTGTTTCAGACAGGGGTGCAGTTATGGAAGATTTCAGAACACTTGAAGGAGCGACCGCACTGTTTCAGTCAGTGGACGGAATATCGGCTCAGAATAATATTTTTGTAGTTTTTAAGAACACGAACCGAGAGGGTATGAAAGCCGGACTGGCAGGCGGTCTTGCAGGAGGACTGCTTTCGGCAGGACTTCCCGGCGTTATAGTCAAAACCGGAAAAGCGGCAGAGACTGTTCTGGAGGGGAAATTTACAGGGCTTCTCATAAATCAGACGGAGAAGGGGCTGGGAATCATCCCGATGCACCAGAAAGGACTTCAGCTGACCCTGAATGCCGATAAGCTTGAACCCGAACCGGAAAATTATATCTTTATCGGAAACGATGCTATCAGCGAAATAAAGGTGAAGAACTTCAATATCTTCAATAAAAAGGTGCAGAAAGTCAATATTGCCGTGGATAAATACAAGCTTTATCTTATGGCAAGAATTTCGGAGAAGAGTATTCCGTATCAGCAGGAGAATTTTGCAAAGTTCATGGATCAGTATAAAGCGAAAAAGTAACCATGAAAGGAATGCGCATGAAAAGGTACATGACGCTTGTCTTGTTTAATGTCATACCTCTTTGTATAATGTGCGTTTTGCATATCATAACGATATGCCAATGTTGGAGAGAAATATATTGATCTGGCAGAAGAATAAAGAAAAATTTATGGAAAAATATAATGTTATACTATACGACTTGAGTCGAAAAATAGAAATTAAAGCTGTAGTATATGCGTATGAAGACGATTTGTCTGACGATATCATCTTGAATATCAAATCAGGAAATATAGATTTAATGGTAAGATCAGAAGGCTATTTTTCAGCTTATCAGGAATTAAGAGATAAACTCCTGAAAAGAGGTTATGGATTAAAATGTAATGGTTCACTTATCAATGCAAACCAATCTGCAATGATGGAATATACGCCTAAAGTATATCTTGTGGAAATGAGCAGACAGGCATTGACAAAAGATATTGTCAGCGTTTGGGATTATTGCGATATAAATGTATTTCCAGATACTATAGAGCAAAATCAATATATAGAAAAATGGTTTGAATCATTAAAAGCTGAATCTTAACAATAATACGATAGGAGAAAAAATATGGCAGATATGATGTGGGCAGGAAGATTTTCAAAGCAGGTCGATGAGACGGTAAATGCTTTTAATTCTTCTATCGCCTTTGACGGACGGATGTACCGTCACGATATACAGGGAAGTATCGCACACGCCACGATGCTTGGCGACTGCGGTATAATCTCAAAGGAGGACAGCCTTGAGATAATCGGCGGACTGAAAGAGATACTTGCCGATATAGATTCCGGCGCATTGGAGCTTGATCCCAGCGCCGAGGATATACATATGTTTGTTGAGGCGGAGCTTACAAAACGTCTGGGCGACGTGGGAAAGAGACTTCACACCGCACGTTCAAGGAACGATCAGGTTGCAGTCGATCTCCGTCTCTACCTCAGGGACGAGATAAAGGAGATATCAGCATTGACTGCAAAGCTTGCGGAGACGCTTATATCCACTGCAAAGGAGCATACCGAAACGGTAATGCCGGGATATACTCATCTTCAGAGGGCGCAGCCGATAACGTTTGGACATCATCTCATGGCTTATGTCTGGATGCTTCTGCGTGATCTTGACCGTCTCCGTGATACCGCACGTCGCATGAATTACAGTCCCCTTGGCTGCGGAGCGCTTGCAGGCACGACTTACGCCACAAACCGGAAGCAGACGGCGGAGCTTTTAGGATTCACAGCTCCCATGGCGAACAGTCTTGACGGAGTTTCAGACCGTGATTACTGCATAGAGCTTAACTGTGCATTGTCGCTGCTTATGACGCATCTTTCCAGACTTTCCGAGGAAATAATTCTCTGGTGCAGCTGGGAGTTCAAGTTCGTGGAGCTTGACGATGCATTCGCTACGGGATCTTCTATCATGCCGCAGAAGAAAAACCCGGATGTCACGGAGCTTATCCGGGGCAAGACAGGCAGAGTGAACGGTGATCTTGTAACTCTCCTTACCATGATGAAAGGTCTGCCTCTTGCCTATAATAAGGATATGCAGGAGGACAAGGAAGCTATTTTTGACGCAGTTGACAATGTTAAGCTTTGTATCAGGACATTTATTCCCATGCTTGCGACTATGCGTGTTATAAAGGAGAATATGAGGAATGCCGCTGCCCGTGGATTTATCAACGCTACCGACTGCGCCGACTATCTTGTGAAAAAAGGTATGCCGTTCCGTGACGCTTATAAGATCACCGGAACTCTCGTTGCTCTTTGCATTGAAAAGGGAGTGACCCTGGAAACTCTTCCGCTGGAGGAATACAAAAAAATGACAGAGAATTTCGGTGAGGATATTTATGAAGCGATCAGCCTTGACACCTGCGTGAACGGACGTCTTTCAGAGGGGGGACCGTCACCGGCGGCCGTAAAGGAGCAGATAGTACTTGCGGAGTCAGCGCTGAGTGAGTATATTGACTAATGAAGAAGAAAGATTTTATATTCACTATCGGACTTTCTATTTTCATGGGAGTTCTGTGGGTAATCGGGATGCTCGTCATGGGACTGTGGATTGCCGTGAAGCCCAAGGCTTATATCTGGTGGTTTGTGGGCATCGTAGCTGCAACGCTGATTATAAACGTGTGGCATTCCATGATGAAGGACGAATCCGACCTGAAAGATCCCAAGAAAGAGAAGTATCAGCGCAAGGTGAATAAGAGGAAGAAGAAAAAGAAATGATCTGCGCAATATAGTTAAAAATATCCGGGGGAGTACCCCTGATTTCCGACAGGGGGGAGGGCAAAGTACGCAGACAGGTAATTTTTAAGAGCCACTCCCCTGAGCAATAAAATTCAAAATAAGGAGAATATTCATGGCAGTCAAAGTATATATCGACGGTCAGGAGGGCACTACCGGACTGAAGATACTTGAAAGATTTCAGGGCAGGGACGATATCGAACTGCTTCGCATAAGCGAAGAAAAAAGAAAAGATCCGGCAGAGCGGGCACGGCTCATCAATATGTCCGATTACACATTTCTCTGCCTGCCGGATGCAGCCGCACGGGAGGCTGTTTCGTTCGTGGAAAGCGATCAAGTCCGCATAATTGATGCTTCTACCGCTCACCGGACGAATCCGGACTGGGCATATGGATTTCCGGAGTTGTCGCCTGCACACAGAGAGAAAATTGTAACCTCAAAGCGTGTGGCAGTTCCCGGATGCTACGCCAGCGGATTTGTTTCAATAGTGTATCCGCTTGTCAGCAGCGGCATTATTCCCGATGATTTTCCGGTGTTCGCCTATGCCACATCGGGCTATAGCGGAGCAGGAAAAAAAGCTATAGCGGTATATGAGGGAGAGGACAAGCCTTTTGAGTTCAATAGTCCGAGACAGTATGCGCTGTCGCAGCAGCATAAGCATCTGCCGGAAATGCAGAAGATATCGGGGCTGAAATATAAGCCGATGTTCAACCCTATGGTTTGTGATTATTTCAGCGGAATGGTTGTCAGCGTTCCGGTGCAGACGAGGATGCTTGAAAAATCCGTGACTGCTGCGCAGGTGCATAAGATGTATGCGGAACATTACGCAGGAGCAAAGATGATAGAAGTAATGCCGCTCATGACGGCGGAGGAGCAGAAGTCGTTTTTCCTTGCATCCAATACGCTTAGCGGCGTAAATAAAATGCAGATATTTGTTTTCGGCGATGATGAACAGATACTTCTCTGCTCACGCCTTGACAATCTTGGAAAGGGAGCAAGCGGAGCAGCTGTTCAGTGCCTTAATATAATGATGGGGATAGACGAAACTACAGGACTTGTGTGAGGTAATGATTATGAAGATTAAGGAAGTAAA
>UQXS01000060.1 GCA_900545125.1 uncultured Ruminococcus sp. | reverse complement strand
TGGCAGGGGTGTGGGGACAGCGTCCCCACATAAATTGTTGGCTTAGTTCTCATTGATACATAAAACAAGGGAGGAATTCAAAATGGAAAAAAGATTTATATATGCGGATAACGCCGCAACAACGGCAGTTTCGGAAGAAGTTCTCAGTGCCATGATGCCGCACTTTACAAAAGCTTACGGAAATGCATCAAGCATTTATAAGCTGGGCAGAGATGCTCAGGCAGATGTAGAAAAAGCACGTGAAAAAGTTGCTGCCGCACTGGGAGCTGATCCAAAGGAGATATTTTTCACAAGCTGCGGTTCAGAATCTGACAACTGGGCAATCAAGGGAACAGCCGAAATGATGGCAAAAAAGGGGAAAAAGCATATTGTTACTTCTGTATTCGAGCATCACGCCGTGCTTCATACGTGCGAATATCTGGAAAAACACGGTTTTGAGGTAACTTATGTTCCCGTTGATGAAAAGGGTCTTATCGACCCGGAAAATGTACGTAAAGCTATCCGAGAAGATACTGCGCTTGTTACGATAATGTACGCAAACAACGAAATAGGCACGATACAGCCTATAGAAGAGATAGCAAAGGTCTGCCATGAAAAGAAAGTTCTCTTCCATACGGATGCAGTACAGGCAGTCGGTCACGTTGAGATCGACGTAAAAAAGCAGGGAATTGATATGCTGTCTCTTTCCGGTCATAAGATACACGCCCAGAAAGGAATCGGCGCACTTTATGTAAGAAAGGGAATAGTTCTGCCGAATCTTATTCACGGCGGCGGACAGGAAAGGGGAAAGCGTGCCGGCACGGAGAATGTTCCTGCTATCGTGGGACTGGGCAGGGCTATTGAGATAGCCTGCAGTAATATTGCCGAAAAGGTAGCCATTGTTACTACAAAGAGAAACCGCCTGATAGATGGAATTCTGAAGCTTCCGTATACACGTCTTAACGGCGACAGGGATAAGAGACTGCCGGGCAATCTGAATATATCTATCGAGGGAATCGAGGGTGAATCTTTGCTTCTCATGCTTGATCTTAACGGAATATGTGCTTCGTCCGGATCAGCTTGTACGTCCGGTTCACTTGATCCGTCGCACGTTTTGCTTTCGATAGGACTTAAACATGAGGTAGCGCATGGTTCGCTGAGACTTTCGATCGAGGAGGATATTACTGACGAAGATGTTGATTATATCCTCGAAGTTATCCCGAAAGTAGTCGAAAGACTGAGAGAAATGTCGCCAGTCTGGGAAAAAATGATGAACGGCGAAGAAGTAAAGTAATAAAAGGAGAAATACAGTTATGATGTACAGTGAAAAAGTTCTGGATCACTTTTCAAACCCCAGAAACGTAGGAGAAATTGAGGATGCAGACGGCATCGGAGAGATTGGAAATGCCAAGTGCGGAGATATCATGAAAATGTATCTCAAAATAGACCAGGGAATCATTACGGATGCAAAGTTCAAGACATTCGGCTGCGGAGCTGCTGTTGCGACATCGTCTATGGCGACAGAGCTTATCAAGGGCAAGTCAATTGATGATGCTTTGAAGCTCACCAACGATGCTGTAGTGGAGGCACTGGACGGACTTCCGGCAGTAAAGGTACATTGTTCGGTGCTTGCCGAACAGGCTGTAAGAGCGGCTTTGTCGGATTATTACACAAGACAGGGAATAGATCCTCTGCCGATAGTTGGAGAAATCAAAGAACCGGAAGAATAAGAAAATCCCGGAGTTTCAAATGAAACCCCGGGATTTATTATTTTCCTTTGCGGCTGTCAGGAAATATCTTTATCCTCATCCACGTC
Organism: uncultured Ruminococcus sp.; assembly: GCA_900545125.1. GTDB lineage: Bacteria > Bacillota > Clostridia > Oscillospirales > Ruminococcaceae > Ruminococcus. The sequence continues at coordinate 9,859 of UQXS01000060.1, read as the reverse complement.
ATTATTATCGGCATCATCCTCATCGTCGCCGGTTATTTTTTTATAATTCTTTTCTTCTTCTTTTTCGATAGCTTCTTTCCGAGCTTTTTTTGCACCACGTGATGCACTTTTTTTGCTTCTTGACATTAAAACAACTGCGAAAACGATTGCTGTCAGCAGAATTCCCACTACGATAACTATAAACGCAAGTTTTTTTAGATTGATTCCGGTCGAGTCATACTCGATCTTATTATTTTTTGCGTATTTTTCGCCTGCCGATCCGGCAGTAACGCTCATTTTGAAGCCGTCAACGCCGACTGTTTTGTAGCTGCCGTCCTCGGAGTAATTATTTTTAAATCCGAGAGCATTGCTTCCGATTTTTTCAACAGATTTTGGTATTGTAATCTGTTTCAGTTTATCGCAGTCGAGGAAAGCGTTTTCCCCGATGCTTTTCAGATTTTCCTGTAGAATAACCTTGTTCATGGAATAGCAGACCATAAAAGCGCCGTCGCTGATAGTTTCAAGGGAGACTGGAAGTTCCACTGATTCAAGAGCAATATCGTAAGCAAAAACGCATTTTTCAAGAGTTTGCAGACCCTCGGAGAAATCAATGCTTTTAAGGGAAGTACACTCGCTGAATCCGTAACCGCCGATAGTTTCGACTGAATCGGGGATATACAGATTGGTTATGCCGGAACAGAGTGAAAATGCACCGCCGTTTATTTTTCTTACGCTGTTTTTTATGCGAAGTTCTCCAGAAATGCTTGGTGCAGCACGGTATATAATTTTTTCGTCCTTATCATACAGGATTCCGTCAACGACCTTGAAAGCTGTACATCCCTCAGCATCAAAAGTTTCTATCGGAGCATAGCTGAACGCCATATCGCCGATTTCGGAAAGGGAATCCGGCAGAGTGAATTGAGTAAGCGAATAGCATCCGTCGAAAGCGGAATCGTTTATTTTAGTAACGCTGTCCGGAAGATCAACAGAGGTCAGCGATTTGCAGTTTCCGAAAGACATACTGCCGACTTCGGTGATATTTTCAGGGATAACGACCTCTGTAAGCAGACTGCAATCAAGGAACATATTGTCAGGGATTGTGGTTATCGAATCCGGGATAGTAACTTTTTTCAGGGAGGTGCATCCCACGAATGTATTTGCGCCGATTTTTTTTACCGTATCGGGGATATTTACTTCCGACAGGGTAGAGCATCCGGCGAAAGCGCCGTCTTTTATTTCCACAATGCTCACGCCGTTCACGATACCGGGGAAAGAGGTAAGAATGGAAGCGGTGCATTTTTTCACGGCATAACCGCCGTCAACTTCTTCGTAAATAAAGCTTCCGTCCTGTAATACATCCTCAGCCGACTGGAGATCTTCTGCCGAGACCTGATATAATGGGAGAGCTGCCAGCAGTCCTGCGGCTGCCGTAACGGCAGAAAAGAGTTTTTTAATCTTGTTTTTCATTGTTTTCATTGTCCTTTTCGTTAGAATCGTCCGGGTTATCGGTATTCTTTTTTTTGGATTTTTTCTTAGCAGGGGAGGAAGATTTCTTTGCTTTTGATTTTTTCACTGCGACGCTTCCTAAAAGAGCTGCAATAAGAAAGGCAATGCCGCCGCCGATAATCCAGAGGATATTTTTTCTGATATTTTTTCCGAAGATCTCGACAGTATCCGTTACAGCTTCGATGTTGTTTTTTTCGGCATATTCAACGCCCGTATCGTTTTTTGCCTTGTTTGTATAGAGTTTGAATCCCTCAACAAGACCGTTGCCGCCGGTTGAGCCGTCATCGTTTGTAATAGATTCGTCGTAAAAATAGCCGAAAGTGAAGTCGCCGATTTCCGCATCACTATTGCGCAGACGAACGCTTTTAAGTTTTATGCAGTCATAGAAAGCGCCGCTGTCAACCTTTTTAAGATTTTTTGAAAGCTTGACGGAGGAAAGGTTCTTACAGTTTTCAAATGCAGAGATACCGATAGTTTCGACGTTGGAGAGATCAACTTCTTCGATGTAATAATTTCCGGAGAAAGCATCATTGCCGATTGTCTTTACACCGTCAGGAACTTTGTATTTCTTGCTGTCAAGACCGTTTGGATAACGGACAAGAACGGATTTATCCTTATTAAAGAGAATGCCGTCTTTAGATGAATAAGCACCGTCGCCGTCGGAAACGCTGAATTTTTTCAGTGAAGTGAGATACAGGAATGGATCTTCTTCCTCAATGCCGATAGAGGTGCAGTTTCCGGAGATTTTCAGTTCTTTTACTTTGAAGCAGTTGTTGAATACGTTTGAACCGACAGTGACTGCGCCGCCGAGATCAATGTTTTCAAGTGATTCGCAGCCGTCAAAAACGTTGTCTTCGATAATGGTGACACTCTGGGGGAGAGTAATTTTTTTCAGGTTAGTGCAGTTCATAAAAGCCATTTTACGTATAGCAGATATTCCCTCCGGAATAATAATTTCCTCAGCCGTGTTTTCTGAAAAGGCGGAAGGATAGATCTCAGTAACTTTTATACCGTCGATCTCAGACGGAACGTTAATGACCGATTCCACCGAGAAGCAATAGATAATAGCGATACCGCCCTCAATTTCGGCATACTGGAAATCGCCGGAACTCTGCATTGTAAGGTCATCCATATATTTCATTTCCTCATCCTGTTCGGGAGTACGGAACTGAAAGTCGTTCTGATATTCGTAATCGGTATCCGAATCGGTAGCGTATGTATAGGCAGCCGAGCCAAGTTCACCCACAATAATAAAACTGCTGTCCATAACTTCTTCGCCGGCATTGTTTACGGTATATCCAAAGGCACTGTATTCTATGGTGGTTACCGATGAGGGAATATATACCTTGGTCAGACCGGTATTTGTGAAAGCGTGCTGACCGATAAGATCGAGATTTTCGGGCAGGGTAATTTCCGTAAGAGAAGAGCATCCGGCAAAAGCACCGCCGCAGATTTCCAGAAGTGTATCGGGCAGTTTAACGTCGGAAAGGGATGAACAGTAGGCAAATCCGTAGTCACCGATACCTGCAAGATTTGTGCTGCTAAGATCTACAGATGTAAGATCATCGCAGGAACTGAGAGCAAATTGGTTTATTGATTCAATAGTTGAAGGGAATTTTATTTCGGTAAGCTGAAGATTATAGAGTGATGCATTTCCTATGACCTTAACGCCGTCGGGAACGATAAAAGAAGTATCTCTTTTCATTTGTGGATAGCAGATAAGCTGGGATTTATCTTTTGTGTAGAGCACGTTGTTTTCTACGATAAAATCTTCATTTTTGCTGTCAACGATAATTTTTTCAAGACGGTTGCACACGGAAAACGGATTGTAAACCGAAATATAATTTATCGAAGCCGGAATGGTAATAGTCTGGTAAGGGCGGTCATCTTTGCTGCCGAAAGCAGATGGTCCGAGTTCTGCAACGGTGATACCGTCGATAGTATCGGGGATAACGAGATTTTTGTCAATGCTGGTGCATCCCTCTATGCAGGCGGTGTTATCGGCTGTCAGGGAGTAGGAAAAATCTCCTGAGATTTTAATTTCTTCCTGAGCATCTGTAGTATCTTCAGCGGTGACTGCCGTATCCGTTTCGTTATCTGCAAAAGCTGCGTATACCGGAGCGGAAGCGCAGATAATCAGGCTTAACAGGAAAGCCGCTGTTTTTTTATGAAAGATCATATTTTTACCTCTTTATATTATAATTTGTGTTATGCTGCCTATAATTATATCATAATTTTAAGAATAAATCAATGGATTTCACAATGTTTTCATTATATGAATATTAGGTGATATTTGAGACAAAATATAGCAGGAGGTGTTTATATGGCAGAATATATTGACAGAGGGATATTCAGATTTAAAAATGCGCCGAAAATGCAATCATATGCATCAATAGCCGGTAAAATGGAGGGTGAAGGTCCTCTCGGAAAATATTTTGATCTGGTAGTTGAGGACAGTCATTTCGGCAAGGACACATGGGAACAGGCGGAAAGTCGTTTCCAGCTTGAAGCGGTGAGCACGGCTATCAGGAAAGCCAATCTTGCCAAGGAGGATATCGGAGCTGTATGTTCCGGTGATCTTATAAATCAGTGTATTGGTTCGACGTATGGTCTGAAGGAACTTGAAATACCGTATATAGGCATATACGGAGCCTGTTCGACTATGGCAGAGGGACTTATGCTTGCAGCGGTTCTTGTTGAGAGCGGAGTGGTCGGCTGTAGTGCGGCGGTCACATCGTCGCATTTTTCGACAGCAGAGCGTCAATTCAGATTTCCGCTTTCCTATGGCGGACAGCGTACACCCACATCCCAGTGGACTTGTACTGCATCGGGAGCGGTCATAGTTTCGCACAGTGGAAATATTGAAGCTGTAGGGGGATGTATTGGCAAGATAACCGACATGGGCGTTACGGATATTAATAATATGGGAAGTGCGATGGCACCGGCGGCGGCGGAAACGATACGCCGATATCTTGAAGCAACAAAAACGAATCCGGATGATTATGATTATATTGTGACAGGAGATCTTGGCATTACCGGAAGTAGCCTGCTTGTTGAATTTCTCATGAAACAGGGGATTGATATTTCCCGTCAGCATCGTGACTGCGGAGTAATGATATTTGATCCTGCTGAACAGGACACACACTGCGGCGGTTCGGGATGCGGATGCAGTGCAAGCGTACTTTGTGGATATTTCCTGCCAATGCTGGAGCGTGGCGAGGCGAAGAACATTCTTTTTGCGGCAACGGGAGCATTGATGTCGCCGATGTCATTGCAGCAGGGGGAGACTATCCCGACTATTTCGCACCTTGTGCATCTGAGGAGGACTTGATTATGTTATTGGATATATTAAGAGCGTTTATTGTTGGAGGAATCATATGTTCGGTGGGGCAGCTTCTTATTGATTATACAAAGCTTACTCCGGCGAGAATTCTTACGGGATTCGTAGTAGCAGGAGTTATTCTGTCAGCGGTAGGAGTTTACGGCCCTCTTGTTGAATTTGCAGGTGCAGGAGCGACTGTACCTTTGACGGGATTCGGACATACGCTTGCGGAGGGAATACGCAAAACCATATCCGACGACGGAATTCTTGGAATATTTACCGGAGGAATGACAGCTGCATCCGGAGGAATAACGGCTGCATTGCTTTTCGGAGTTCTGGCGGCGGCAGTATTTCCGCAGAGAGATAAATAATATTATTACGATTGTTTCACGTGAAACATTTTTAGTATCAGTCAGAATCAATATAATTGTTTCACGTGAAACATAGTGCATATCCTGTCCGGAGGGCTCATATAATATAAGGACAAATTCTCCAATGAAAGGGTGAGCTTATGGGACTTACAGAAAAAGAAGCGGCTGAAAGGCTGAAATCGGACGGTGAAAATATTCTTGCGGAAAGCAAAAGGACGGGGCCGGCTGGAATATTTATCGGTCAGTTCAAGGATGTAATGGTGATGATTCTGCTTATTGCAACAGGAATATCAGTACTTCTGGGGGAAATTACCGATGCGGTTACAATAATATTAATTGTACTGCTGAATGCAATACTCGGATTTATACAGGAATACCGCACCGAACATACCTTAGAGGCACTGAAATCCATGACAGCTCCGACTGCAAAATGCTGGCGTGACGGTGTATTGAAAGAAATCGGAGCTGCAAAACTTGTAGTCGGAGATATGGTGGAAATCGAAGCAGGGGACAGAATTCCGGCAGACTGCGCCGTAGTAAATGCATCGGGATTTTACTCTGATGAATCCATACTTACCGGAGAATCGTCTGCCGTCGAGAAAAAGCCGGGAAATCAGAACGATACTGACAACTCGCTTAATAAGGAAAATATAGTTTACTGCGGAGCATCAACAACAAAGGGAAGATGTCTTGCAAAAGTAATTGCTGTAGGAAAGAATACGCAAATGGGCAGAATATCTGAAATGCTCACGGATATCGACAAGGAACAGACGCCCCTGCAAAAACGACTTGCGGAACTGGGCAGGGTAGTGGCATTGATATGTCTGATTGTCTGCGTGGCGGTATTTGCGGCAGGAGTACTTCGGGGAGAAGCGGTCTTTGATATGCTCATGACGGGAATTACCATAGCCATTGCAGCAATTCCGGAGGGATTGCCGGCAACGGTAACAATTGCGCTTGCGCTTGCAGTAAATCGTATGCTGAAACAAAAGGCACTGGTGAACAAGCTGCACAGCGTAGAGACTCTGGGTTGTACATCGGTAATATGTTCCGACAAGACAGGAACAATCACAGAAAATAAAATGACTGCAACAGAACTTGCAGCAGTCGGGGAACATTATTATTTCAGCGGAATGGGATATAGAATAAGCGGCGGTGTTACGAAATCGGAGGAAAGTATAGCTGTTAATCCTAAAAATGAAAAATCTCTTACAGAAGCGCTTGTATGCGGAGTGATGTGTTCGACTGCACGGATAACAGCAAAAATGCCGCCGAAAAGCCGGATTCGTGGGCAGATTTCCGGAAAAGGCGAGTGGGAGGTAACAGGCGATCCCACAGAAGCGGCAATACTTATTGCAGCGGCGAAGGCAGGAATAATGCAGACGGAACTTGCCATAAACAACAGACGTCTGGAGGAATTTCCATTTGACAGTGAGAATCGTTTTATGGCAGTTCACTGTGCTGTCGGAAGTGAGCGAAAGATATATTTCAAGGGTGCTGAGGAAGTCATTTTGCCGAGATGTTCGCAATACATGGACAACAGCGGTGAGATACGCACTCTGACTCCGGCAGTGCGCAGGGAACTCTCAGAATCTGCGCTGGAGATGTCCGGAAAGGCACTGCGGGTACTTGCATTAGCTTACTGCGTGTCGGAAGAATTTGTACCGGACAGAGGAAATCTGATATTTCTGGGACTTATCGGCATGATAGATCCACCCCGTGAGGAAGCAAAAGCGGCGATAAGAAAATGTGCATCCGCCTCGGTAAGAACGGTGATGATAACAGGAGATCACAAAAATACAGCCGTTGCAGTTGCGAAAAAAGCCGGATTATTGAAAGGCGGAATGGCTGTAACAGGTGCGGAACTCGACAAAATGTCCGATGACGAACTCGACAGGAACATCGGCAGATATACGGTTTTTGCCCGCGTTGAGCCGATACATAAACTGCGCATAGTCCGCAGTTTCAAGAGACGAGGGGAGATCGTAACAATGACCGGTGACGGTGTCAACGATGCTCCGGCGATAAAAGAAGCGGATGTGGGGGTTGCAATGGGAGTTACCGGAACGGACGTAACGAAACAGGCGGCAGATGTAATACTGCTTGACGATAATCTTGCAACGCTTGTAAGCGCCGTGGAACAAGGACGATGTGTCTATGCAAATATACGGAAGTTCGTGCGGTATCTTCTTTCGTGCAACATAGGGGAAGTTCTGACAATGTTTCTGGGGATACTCATGGGAATGCCGATATTACTTCTTCCGGTGCAGCGGAGACTACAGGTGACGGTCTGGATATTCGTTTATCTGATGCAAACACAACAAATTTCTTTATCGTAAATAACGGTTCGGAGAACCTGTTTACAAGATCAGGTTCCTTCTATATTGATGGTTCCGGAAACCTTTGTATGACATCTACCGGTTATAACGTAATGGGATGGCAGGTAGATCCGACAACTGGCGAGATTCAGAAGGATACTGTATCGGCACTTCGTGTTATGAAGCAGGAGAACCTGACTTCTGCACCGGAGGCAACCACAAACGGAACCGTATCCGGAATCCTTGATAAGAATGATTCCGATGTAACCAGTGAAGCGGGAAAAATTATGACACTGAACTTCTATGATGACCTTGGTTATCAGTATACTGCAAAATTCGCAATCCGTGCAGTGGACAAAGACCAGTGCGAATATACCGTTGAGCTGGCAAGCCTTTTGGATTCTAACGGAACAGATATCATTGCAAATTTCACAGATGCCCAGAAAGCAAGCTTGTTCGGAAATCAGACAACAAGCAACAGCACATATACATTGCCGACATCTGCAACCGGATTGTCCGGCGGAGATTGTTATTATGATACAGGTACGTCAACCTATAATATCGTTCTTTCAGATGGAACGACAGCAGCATTGACACCGGATAATGCAACTAATCCGACCTCTTTCACTTACACAGATGAGAACGGTGCACAGCAGACGGTTACTCCTCAGGATGTTTTCGGCTTCACTGCACTTGAGTGGCAGAACATTCAGAACAATGCAACCACGAACGTAACTGGTACGATGAACGGAGCAACCTACACAATTGCAAGCCCGACTGTCAACTATACCTTAAAGTTCAACACGGCAGACGGTACCTTTGATTACATCAATATGTCAGGACAGGGAAAGGCTACTTTAAATCTTTCTTCTTCCGGATTATTTACAAACGGAAACTTCAAGGATATTTCCATTGACTTTACGACCTGCTTAAACCAGAACAACGGTGGAAAATCTACAATCGGGGCTGATTCAGGAGATCTTGACGGAACAACCGGAAAAGGTAAAAAGTTAGGTGCCATGATTGGTCTTTCAGTTGATACCAGCGGAAAGATTTACGGAACATACGATAATGGAAATACCACTCTGTTAGGACAGATTGCAACTGCACAGTTTGCAAACGCTTCTGGTCTTGAGAAAGTGGGAGATAACTGCTATACGACAACCTTGAACTCTGGTGATTTCGATGGAATCGGTGTGGATATTTCTGCAGATGGAAGCAAAATGACAACCGGAGAGTTGGAAATGTCAAACGTAGATTTATCTACAGAGTTTACACAGATGATTATTACACAGCGTGGTTTCCAGGCAAACTCCCGTGTTATTACTACTTCAGATACACTGCTTGAGGAACTTGTAAATCTGAAGAGATAGTATTGCTGATAGGGTAAAAAATTAAAATATATCTGGTAAAAGGTATTCACACCCGCTACCAGATGTGGTATACTTTCCGTAAAGTTTAGTCCTTTGGTACAGGCTTTGGGCTAGATTTTACGGATTAGCCATTGTGCATTCCGACATAAGGCGGAAGAAAATGCAAAAGAAAGTAGACAAGAAGTCGAAAGTTTAGTAAAATTAGGTACAAAAGAGAAAATAATGCATATTTTCACGGATGAAAAACCAGAAATAATCTGGAAACCAAAAATTCAGGGACGGTAGGTGGACAAATTGGATATAGCTTCTTTATTGGGTCTTGTACTCGGCGGCGTAATGTTCATATTCGGTGTTATCTCAAACAGTGGTGTGGCTGGATTACATAGTATGTGGGATTATTCGTCTGCAATCATTACAATTGGTGGTTCAATTTCAGGTACGTTGGCATCATTTAAGTTAAAGGATTTTCTTAATGGTTTAAAGTGTTTCACATTAACCATGAAAGAGAAAACGATGGATCCGGCAGTTACAATCAAAAATGTCCTGGATCTTGCAAATACTGCAAGAAAAGAAGGACTTCTTGCCTTAGAGGAGGCTGCAAACCAGATTGAGGATGATTTCCTGAAAAAGGGAATTATGCTGGTTGTAGATGGTACGGATCCAGAACTTGTACGTGGAATTATGGAAACAGATATGTCCTGTGTAGAAAGCAGACATAAGAAAAATATAGCAGTTTGGGAAAAATGGGCGGAACTTGGTCCGGCATGGGGAATGATCGGAACTTTGATCGGTCTTATTCTTATGTTAAATAACATGAATGACCCATCCACTATCGGTCCTGCTATGGCGGTTGCACTTGTAACCACATTGTACGGTTCTCTTATTGCAAACTGGATTTGTAACCCGACAGCGGCAAAGTTAAAAGAGAACAATGATACTGAGATGATGTTAAAGGAAATAACGGTGGAAGGAATTCTGTCCATTCAGGCA
>UQXS01000059.1 GCA_900545125.1 uncultured Ruminococcus sp. | reverse complement strand
TGTCAGCATCTTTTCCACCTTCCCTTTTCTCTATTATACCATATCTATGAAAAAAAGCCAAGCAAAAACTTGACTTTTTCGACAGACTGAAAGAGCGGCTCTTACCGCTCTTTTTATTTTATTTGACGCTTACTAATCAAGTTCATAAAGAACTTTTATCCTGCTGAATATCAGGCACACTATTACACCTGCAATGCCGATAACAAAGAACAGCAATGCTGCCCCCGCCCCTTTTCCGCTCCCGAAAAGAGAAGTAAGCATATCACTTTCCGTGCTTTTCATAAAAGGCTCAAATACTTTATCTGTCAGAAGTCCGCCCAGAAAATAACCTAAAGGTATAGTGAAGAACTGGAGAGTATTCCGGACAGAGTATATGCGTCCCTGTATTTCTTTAGGAACGCTTTTACGGAAAATGACGTCGTAATTAGCATTCATGAGAGGGATAGCAAGCCATCCGAGGACAGCTCCCATACACCACACATATGTGTGTGACCCGAATGCAAGCAGAAAGTTTTCGGTACTCATAGAAAACATCAGGCAGCCGCATATCACCCTGATTCTGCTTTTCGGTTCCGGAAAAAATGTGGCAGCTAAGCTTCCAAGCAGCGAGGAGGCTCCGGTACATCCGTTAACAAGACCCAATGCAGTTTCATTTCTTTTGGAAAGGATCATAGCCGGAAGAGCTGCTTCATACATGGAAGCAATAAGATTTATTGCAGATAAAAATAAAATCAGGCAGAGCAGACCTCTGCTGCTTTTAAGGTAAAGAAGTCCGTTTTTCGCCGACTGAAAAAAAGATTCTCTGTTTTCATGTATATGTGGTATGTCAGGTATCCTGATAAAAAACATCAGTGTCAGAAATGCTGTTACAAATGTTATAAGATCGAATATAATTACTGCTCCGATGCCTGCAAATGCCATGATTCCGGAAGCAAATACAGGTGTGAGAATAGATATCATCGAATTGGAGAATGAACGCATACCGCTTGTTTTCTGATAGTGCTTTTCCGGAATAATAATAGTTGCTGCCGTATCAGATGCAGGAGCTTGTACAGAATTCATAAGACCGTTAAGTCCATTGAGGATGTATAGATGCCAGATTTCGAGAGTATTTGTTTTAAGCAGTATGAAAACTGCGATTGTACACGCAGCAGCAAAGGTGTCACAAATAAGCATAACGGCTTTTTTGTTCCATTTGTCACTTATAACACCTGCAAAAATGCTCATGACGACATAAGGCGCATATGAACAGACAGTCAGAAGCGCAGTAGTAAGCGCAGAGCCGCTGTCCTGATAAAGCCATATCACAAGTGCAAAATTTGTCATAGCACTTCCCAGTGAAGAAAATGACTGGGTAAGCCAAAGAATAATAAAATATCTGAGTTCCTTTAAGGTTTTCATATTTCCTTGCTCCTTTTTTAATTATATATAAGGAATGCAAGGGTTAACGGTTATTGGAGCGTGAGGTTTATGCTCCGGTGCTCCATGCAATCCGTCATTCCTTGCATGGAGCATTGTCAATACAGAGCAGCATTTTATTTCCTCCTATCGCAGATTATCAGAAGTTAGAGCCGTTCCAGCCCCAGTTTTTAACAGCAGAATATTTAACGTAGATCCTTGACGATTCAATGTCAAGCTGCTGATTAAGAACGGTGCAGATCTTTTCTGTTAGATTACAGAAAGCTTCGGGATTTTCTTCACCGAAAATGCTTACATCGACCATAGCGGCAGGTGAATCATCACCTCTGAAATATAGTATGCAGTCCGGTTCGATTCCAAGCATAAGCCAGCTTTCGGTTTTTCCGGGAATAGCTGTGATTGCCTGTCCCAAAGCGGATTTTATAGCGATCTCAGCATCTCCCGAAACGGATGTGTTTGTTTTTACATTGATAAATGGCATTGTATTTTCCTCCTTTTAAGTGACTTGTTTTTTATAAATATGATAATATTACAATTATAACATACTTACCGGGGAATTGCAATCAGATTATTGTGTTTGAATGTTGTACAAGTTGTCGATTTTTTGAGTTGTTTGTTCGACATGATTGTTGAATCATACAAAATATTATTTTTTGCCATAAATCTATTGACTTCCTTGAAAATATGTTGTATAATAATTAAGCACTAAAGGTTACGGCGGCATAGCTCAGTTGGCTAGAGTACTCGGTTCATACCCGATTGGTCGTTGGTTCAAATCCTACTGCCGCTACCATTATGGCCCGTTGGTCAAGAGGTTAAGACATCGCCCTTTCACGGCGGAATCATGGGTTCAATTCCCGTACGGGTCACCATTCAATGTTCTCGGAAACAGCGTAAATACGCCGTTTCCGAGTTTTTCTTTTATAGTGAAAATCCGCTTTGTTCTTTATCTGTTCTTTATTTTAAAAATGCGGAGTAGCGAGCCGTGGGTCAAGCACCCTTCGGCTCTTTTTTCTTACCTGAGAAATCGAGTGCCGAGCTGACGGCATCGGAGACTTTCGCTCTGGATTCTTCCAACATATGACAGTAAATATTACTTGTTGTAGAAACTGTCGAGTGTCCTAACGCTCCCGAGACCGTCACGATGTCCACGCCTTGATTGACAAGGAGCGATGCGAACAGGTGTCGGAAGCTGTGCAAGCCGTAGAACGGAAGGTCGTGCTTCTCGCAAAACTCACCGAGCCAAAAGTAAGGTGTGCCGTTCTGCATAGGTTCACCGTTCCATTTGACATACAAGCGGTCGGTCTCCACCCACTTGTCACCGCATTTGAGCGCCTGCTCGTCCTGTTCCGCCTTGTACTCCCTCAGCATATCCATGATCTCCTGCGGAAATTTGAGCGTTCTCTGCGACTTGCGTGTTTTGGTAGTGTCGGTGTAAACGCCTTTCTTCGCCGTGTAGTTGCTTGTGCGGCGGACGCTGATGATGTTGTTCTCGAAATCCACGTCTTTCCATTCAAGACCGAGCATTTCTCCACGTCTGAATCCGCTGTATATCGCCAAAGTAAAGAAAGTGCGGTACTTCAAGGGTTCATCGTTCAGCAGAGAAAGAAATCTCTGCACCTGTTCGGGCGTATAGATTTTCTTCTCGGTCTGCTCGTTCTTCGGGAGCGTCACCTTTGCACAGGGATTGTCGCTGACCACACCCATTTTCACAGCGTATGCAAACACATCTGACACGAAGCTAAGGTTATGCCTTATCGTCTTGGGAGCGAGGGGCTTGCCTGTACGCTCGTTTGCACCCTCTTTGGAGAGCGAGTTGACGAACGCCTGAATCTGTCTCGGCGTGATCTTGTCCATTCTCAGATGACCGATAGCGGCGTACACCCTCTTGCGGAGCTGAAGCATTCTCTCATAGGTTGTATTGCGAAGATTGGGCTTCGCATACTCCTCAAACCACTGCTCAGCGAACACCTCAAACTTGATTGCTTTGCTCTGAAAGCCCTTGTTGCAGGCTTCCTCGAACATGACCGCCTGACGGTTCAACTCCTTCTCGATCTGCTTTGCTGTCATTTTTGGCTCAGGCTTCCACGTCATAGACTGGATAATCTGTTTGCCTTTACTGTCGTAGCCACAGCTCACCCTGATAGAGTAGCTGTCACCACGCTTCTGAATAGTTGCCATAATATGTACCTCCTCGGTATATATCACAGCGTACCTTTCCAATATCCATTGTAGCGCAATATTTCGGCATTGTCAAGGCTTGCTGTGATATTTTTTCTCTTGTTCTATCTTGCGTTATTCCAGTCCCCACGATTTTTTCTTTTTAGTGGGTTGGTATTCTGTCTGTTGTGCCTGCTCTCGCTGACGTTGTTCCCGAAGCATTTCTTTCGCCTGCCTGAGAATAGTGGGGGCTATCCTTTCGAGTATAGCGCAAATCTCAACACACTCTCTGTTCTCAGCCCTGACAGCTTTCAGCTTATCATGAGCATCATCAAGTTCGGCAGTAACTTCTTCACCACGCTGACGCAAGTCATAAATGGTGAGGTCGGCTTTGTCCTGCTTGTCCAGAGCCTTTTTTGTAAGACTTTCCAGAGTTTCGATGCGGCTGATTATTGAATCCTTGTTTCTGAGAATGGACATACTGCTTTTCAGCATATCTTGCAGCTCGGATACAACTACGAGAAATTCATGTTCAGCCTTTTCATTCTTCTGTAAGTCAGGCAGATATTTCAACGCTCTGTTTATCTGCTCCACCTTTTGGGAAAGCTCCGCTTCTGCCTGAGCGTTCTGCACCGCCAGCTCGTCAGCCTGCCTGCGTTTCTCTTTATACTCAGGTATCTCCAGTGTCCCTCTCGCTTTTTCGGGAGCGAGGGGCTTGATACCATGATCAAGGCAGATTTTGTTCAGAACCTCGACCTCAGCAGCTCGCCAACGGGCAATAGCCTGCTTGCCTTCGCCGTACCCCATTTCTTTCAGAGCCTGAGCGATACCGTTCTGCGTATCCTGCCCACGCTTGTAGTGACCGCCAGGAATGTAGTCGATATGCAGGTGCGGAGTCGCCTCGTCCATATGCAGGACAGCATTAAAAACGTAAAAGTTGGGATTGCGATTCCGGAAACCTTCCATGTACTCTTTCAGGCAGTCAGCCACAAGCTGAAAGTCCTCAGTGCCATAACCGGAATCCTCACGCTTTCCGATCTGAACAACGTCCTCATAAAAGCTCTTGCGTTTGTCGGCAGCGGTGCGGACAGTGTTGCAGGGCTTCACACCGAAAAGGTGTTCGTAGTAGCTGCCGTGAACCTTGCGATCATTACGCTTTTGTTTTGCGTTATAACGCTCGGTGGATTCCTTGAAAAGCAGATTGTATGCTTCGCCTATCGGCTGACGCACGAAAGTGATATTGTTGGGTGTGCGAAACACGTCAACATTGTCCGCCACGAACTCCCGATTATTATGGGCAATCGAACCCTTGCCCTGACCAAATGAGATTCTTTTCTCTTTCATAATTCGCCTTTCTTGTTCATTGGATTTTCTTCTCTCTTTCTACGAAATCCAATCAAAAAATCATAAGCATCAACTCCTTTCTTGACCGCTGAGGCGGAAGGGCTATCGCCCGTCCTGACGGACAAATTTTTCCTAAACGACACAAGAGATGGTCGCAGGAAAAAGCTGCGGAGCAGCGGTTACAACGGTGCAGAGCGCCGCTTGTAACTCCGTAGTACTTGCGGCAGCATAAGACCGCCCCAAGAACTACTCCGCCCTGCGGGGCTATCCCTTACGGGAGAAGAAAGGCTGTCGGAGCAGCCGAAAACGTGGGTACATTTATTCAAAAATCCGCATTACATTTTTTGAAAATCGACATTTCAAAAATGATGATTTTTCTCAAAACCTAAAGCTCAAAAATGAGCGAAAGTTAGTGCTGATTTTTTCACGAACTATTATTCAAAAATGAATAATAGCCAGTCCCGATTTTAGAACGGAAGCTCCTCCTCGACACCGAGAGTTTCGAGCAGATATTCGATCTCATTTTTATAGAGAAAGCTCTCATAACCGTTGAGGTAGTGAATGTTGCGAGCAACAGCTTCACGAATATCCAAACCGCTTCTTTCTTCAAGCAGAGAAGTCAGCTTTTCAACCTTTTCCATATCGAACATATTCCTCACCCCCTTTCACAAAAATGCTCAACCAACATCAACCGACAGCAAGCAACATTTACCTCTGTCGCCTGAAAAGAAAGCTATATCGCTATTTCAAAAGTCAAGCTCCCAAAATCCACAAAATCCGGTGAGATCAGATATTGGGATTCACATAGACCATCTGAGCTTTTTTATTGTTGGCGGCGGTGACATTTTCATAAGCGATGTAGCCGTACTCCGCAAGAGTATCGAGAGCCGAATAGAAGTCTTTTGCTGTTGGGAAAAGATTGCAACGGCAGGAATGATATAACTCCGATTTCAAGCCTTGCTTTATCTCCTTTGTCTTAAACATCTGGATGATCTTTTCAGCCTTGACGATATTCCCGTCAGGAGCATTGACGCTGAAACCGTATATCGCCTGATAGCGGTAGTAGTGAGCGAGGTTAAACGCTCTCAGGAGCGTATCATGGTTCACACTTTCCTCGGAAGGCTCAACACCTCTGGAACAGCAGTCGGCACAATGCAGGATACAAGCTATCCGCAATATAAGACCATGAAACTTTCCGCCCCAGTCCTGACAGCAGCACATGGATTCCTTGATCTCTTTTTCGATATAGTTGTTGCAGTATTCGATATACTCCTCAGAAGCATGACGGGACAGGTGCAATATCGTTTCCTCACCATTGTGATTCTTCTTTCCTTTCAGGAGCTGATGAATGAAATTGTGATACTGCTCCCTGACCTCTTTTGAAATAGGTGCTGTATCATATCGCCGTTTTCCTACATCGCTCTTAGCAAAGCACAGAACGAAACGTGCGATAAGTCCGCTTGACCTGAAAGCCGTATCATTCATCATGTTGTCCCATATATATGGTTGACCTGCGAGAGCAACTGAAAGATAAGGACGGGGAATTTCCGTTCGTCCTCTGATAACTCTGTTGCAGATGTACTTTTCTCCGTTCCACGATTTAAGAAGTAAGTCAAGGTTCGGTACACCGCCGCTGTATTTGCCGTTGAAGTTGTAAAGCATTCCGGCTTCGTCCGAGATCATCAGCAGAGAGTCGTTTTCACTCAGTTCAATCACAAGGGATTCGGGCGTTATATCGTCCACAGCGATACGGATAGGAGATGTGTTTCGGATATTATCAGCCTGGACACGGAGCTTGGCGATAGCAGCAGTGTCAGGCTCGTCCTCTTTCTCCATAGCCTTCACACGGGCTTCCAGTGCCTTCACGTCCTGCTGTGCCTTGTACATTTCCTCACGATGCTCTTTGTTATACTTGCTCTCAAAGCTGTCGAACGGAGCTTTTATGAAGTGCATCACAGGACTTTTTCTTTCAGACGGCTGTGCTATGATGATAGAATACAGCACAGGCGGTTCTGTGTGATCTGCTTTGCCTGCAAGCCGATACAGACCGGTGAAGCAGTAGCCCACGGCTGAGAGCATCGCCGTCCCTGCCATACCCACATCGGTGGACGTTGTGACCGAGATCGCCTGCGCCATATCCCGCAGGACAGGCGGTAGAGCATCGAGCGGAAAAGGAATTGCATCAGTCCTCTGCCGCAATGGTCGGGGTTCTCCCCATGAAATACTAATCATTTTGTCGGTTTCCTCTTTTTTGTAATTTTTCTTTTATTTTTCTTGACATTTTGTGCTTGACGTGCTATAATATGAAATGAAATAACACGTTGCAATCTCTGAAACATATTATATGCTACCTAAGTAGCATTTGTCAAGCAAAAATATTCAGAACGAGTTAAGTTCTGCCTTTTGCACAAATTGGAGGGACACAAAATGACTGTCTTTTGGAGAAAATACAATGAACTTTGCGATGAGAGAGGAATCAAGCCGAGGACATTAGCCACAGAGCTGGGTATTTCGGCAGCAACCGTCACCAAATGGGTGAATGACGGTATGCCCAACCTTGAAATGATAACAAGGATAGCGGAATACTTCGATGTTCCGATAGATTACCTGATAAATGAGGACGATACGCCGATCATTCCGCAGGCAAACAAGAAAAGAAGCGTGTTCAAGTCGGTAAGCTCTCTGTCACAGCGTTGGGTAAGCCTGCGCCGAGGGAGTGAGATTAGCCTGGAAACACAGCTCAAAATCATTCCTTATGTAAATTGTACGGTGCAGTTCCTCAACAATGATAAGTATATTGAGTACAGCCCCGAAGCCGAGTACGATACCGACCATCTGAAAGATACCGAAACGATATTCGATATTCTGGGCATTCTCGATCACTGTGCCGACACCGAGAGCTACCGCATCGTGCAGGTGCAGCTCTCACGCATCGTGCTGTATCACCTGAAAGAAAAAGGCTTTGACCGTGAAGCACTTCGCACCGAGCATCTCGATCAGGAGAAGATGGAGTACCTCTACACAGGCAAAGAGGGCGGCAAGTCCCATAACTACGGGCTGAACTTCTCGGATATGGACTTTCTCAGGGAGTTTACGGGACTGAGTTATCAGGTTATGTTTACGGGGATTGAATAAGACTATGGAGCTGAGGAGCTTGCTTCTTGGCTCTTTCTTTAGAAAATCACATTTTCCGTAGTGAAAGTCGAAATAAAAATATAGCGCATTGCACTGGCTAAAATCCCCATTTTGCTGCGCACTGCACAAAGATTATTACAACTAACGATTTATGCTGGACTCCTGGGTTATTGTAGGCTATAATATATCTACAATGAAAATTTTAGGAGGTATTAAGCTATGTTGAAAACGCCTGAATTGGCAATGCCAAAATCAAACAAAGTCACTACCGTATGCAATGGAAAGCGTGAGGTATGGACGAATTACGAAGAAGCAAAAGCATATTTTCTTGAAATGATGATGACATCAGATGGTGAAGATCACGAACACTATGAATGTATCTATATACAACTTATTCATGGGCTTGAATGTTGTTCCGACGAATAAAGGAAAAAGCACCAAAACAAAGCTGTTTGATGCTTGAAAAACCGTATTAAAATATATTGATTTATTCACAAAGATGTGCTATAATAATAAGATAGGCTTGTAGGAGGCAGATATGAAACAGTATAATGTTATAGATTTATTTGCTGGTGCCGGAGGATTGAGCTTGGGCTTTTCGCAAACAAAACGATTTGATATTGTTGCTGCCGCCGAGAACAATCCAAATGCCAGAAAAACATATAAACGCAATCACAAAGATACACGGCTTTATTTAGATGTGAGAGCAATAGATTATGACGAAATAAAACAATCGTTTGGAGATATTGATGTGGTAATTGGCGGCCCACCTTGTCAGGGCTTTTCAAATGCTAATCGGCAACATTCTACAATCATAAGCATGAATAATCGACTTGTAAAAGAATATGTAAGAGCTATATGTGAACTTAAACCTACTGCGTTTGTTATGGAAAATGTGGCTATGCTTCGTTCCAATGTTCACCGCTTTATCGTTGATGAGGATGATTTACAGAATGATACAGTAATGAACCTTGATCTCTCTGTTGATAGCATAGAGCTTCTTCCTGCTGGTGTAGATATTCCAAACTTAATAAATTTCGCTCAGAATGATGATAATATAAGTATTTTTTCATGGGATGAAAAACTCTTTAAGATAATAACTGTATTATACAGATATCGAATCAATCAAGAAAAGTTTGATAAAACGATAGATAAACATAAAAAATCACTTGTAAAATTTCTTGATACAGTTGACAATGCGGAAGATGATGAAGATGCTTCTGTTGTAAGTACTTTAAATCATAATATGGCTCAATCAATTCTTTCGTATATTGAAACAGAAGAAGTAACGTTCGACGATATAATTAACGCTATTGAACCTGCAATACTCATTCAGCGTATGCTACGAAAAATGAATGAGCTTCATGAAAATAATATCCATGTATTTGAGTATGTTCAAAATGAATCAGGAGCATTAAGTATTACTGTTCGCTCATATGCAGTGTTTGATTATATTAAGGGTGTTCTCGAAGAAGATTATAGATTAACACCTATGACTTTAAATGCTGCAGACTATGGTGCGCCGCAAAAAAGAGAGCGATTTGTTATCGTTGGTGTTTCCCGTGCGATCAATAAAGAGTATAAAGCACCTAAGAAGAAAATAACCGATGGAAACTACTATACCGTTCGAGATGCAATAGAAGATTTAGAAGATGTTCCTGCATATTATGAAATTAATACACCAATTATACATCTTCCCCCTCCACCCGAGAACATCAGCGAACTTGGAAAGAAGTTGAGAGGCAAGTTACTTCGTAATCACATTTCTACAGCAACAAGAGAAACCGCTTTGGCAAGGTTTAAAGCCTTAAAGGAAGGTCAAAATTTCCACGATCTAACTGCGGAAATGAAAACCACATATAGTAATGCCGAAAGGACTCAAAATACTATCTATATGCGTTTAGCATATGATGAACCAAGCGGAACGGTAGTAAACGTAAGAAAGTCAATGTGGGTTCATCCTACTTTAGACAGAGCAATCTCAATTCGTGAGGCTGCACGCTTACAGACATTTCCTGATACATTTGTGTTTGAAGGAACAAAAGATGCTCAGTATCAGCAAGTAGGAAATGCTGTACCACCTATTTTAGCAAACGCAATCGCCAAAAGCATATTAAAAGTATTAGATGATTAACCCAAAGGGCAAGTGAAAGATACTCACTTGCCCTTTTAATTATTTTGCAATCTCACGAGCTTTGATAAGGATTTTCTCTGTTATTCTTTCTCTTGGCAGACAATCGAGAATATAAACTCCACCAAGAAGATTAAGATAACCCGATAAAGCTCCAACAGTATCAGTATTGATATTAAGCCCTTCTTTTCTTGCCGCAAGTATTCCGTCAATAAATGCTTGTATAATCATAGGGTTATTTGATGTATTACGCTCTAAAATATGCATGATATGATCATTATGCTCACATACGAATTTTGTAAGTTCATATTTATCAGAACGGTTTTCATCATAAGTCAATCTACCTATCCACCACAGACGTGCTATAGCGTTTCTTATCAAAGAACGTCTTGCGCCGTATGCAAACATATAGTGTTGCTTTATTGAATCAGGGGTACATTTCTTCTTTATTCTCCAACGATATTGCGTGTAATCCCAGAAATTACCTATGCATAGTCCAGCCCATAATCTTTCATCAGAGGCTTGTGATTCTGATAAAAACTTTAGATTATCATATATGCGCTGTGCGTTCTCAGCATCGGTCAGTTCTTCTTTATCCTCCGACATATCAAGTTTAAAATCAGGTATTTCAAACTTCGTCTCTTTTAATAAAGTGGTATCATACTCATTTTTAAACCATTCAACAAGCCATTCGGGAGATGCATCTTTAAAATTAGCTGCCCAAGTTGGAAGATTTGTTTTGATAATGTCAAGATTATCCTGCTCTATAAAATAAAGTTTCATCAGTCATCACCATCACTTTCTCCACCCGAAAACAAAGAATTAAATGCTTCGGGTATGGGGCTATTAATAAGTTTTTGAGCATATTCAAGAGTATTAAGCTCATCAAAGCTGTCACTTTCTATATCTATCTCAAATGTTTTGAGTAGCACATTTTTTACAGTCCGATACCAACCATAATCAATTTCTGAACGCTCATCCGGATCACGTTGTTTAAGCTCGCTCATAACAAAAGTGAGTGCAGGTATAACTGTTAAGGCATTAAGAATAGGGTAGTTATTTGCATCTCTGCTTAACTGTTTATATGTAGAAAAATCATAGAAAGGGAGTTTTACGATGATTTTGTTACTCTCGGATTCAACAAGCATTTCCTTTACATCCATATCAGGATTTTTGATTATGCTAAAAATAGAAGGGAGATTTGCAATATCATCAATTTCTTTTTGAATATCAAAGTTAACTTGTGAACCAACAGCAATTACACATCCTGCCTCGATTTCAAACTCCATCCCTTCATAGTCTTGATGAAATTCATCACAAGCAAAATGATGTAAATCTTCTCTTGCAACAATAAAAGTGCAGACTTGAAGTTTTCCACGAACTAATTTCTTATCAAGGGGATAACGTTCTTCGGTATTAGAAGTGATGATAACATGACGGAATCCTGTTTGAGCACATTCAAGATGATATACATAGCTTGCTTTTTTCTGTAAAATAAGGCTCTTTATTGTATCAGAAGTAAGGAGCCTCTGAAAAAAACTCTGTAAAAAATCAGCAAACTGTGGTAAAATAGAAATA
>UQXS01000058.1 GCA_900545125.1 uncultured Ruminococcus sp. | reverse complement strand
ATACGCCTATATACTTACAGAAGCCGGCTCTCCGCTGGATGCTATACCGGTACTGCAAAAGGCTATCGAATTCAACCCCGTTGACTGCGGTCCGAAATTCGAGCTTGCTGAAGTTTACAAGAGACTGAAAAACAAACAGCGTCTCATCGAAATAACAGCCGAAACCCTTAAAGTTGCTTCTACTCCCGCTGCTATCGCCAGATGCTACGCTAATATGGGCTATATACTTACCGATTTTCAGGAATTTGACGACGCCGTCGCTTTCTATACCGCCAGCGTAATGCATTATCCCAATCCTGCTATTCCTATGGAAATGCAGCATCTTGCCGACCTTAAAGGTTCTCCTGTACAGTATTTCGGTATTGAAAAGGTCAAGGAAATTCTCGGAAAATACGGCATGGAATTCGGCCCGAATCAGGATGTTATCAGCGTTGCCGCTCAGCTTGCTTCTTATTATCTCGGCAGAAAAGATCTCTACAACGCTCTTAAAGCAATGAAGCTTACCTACGGTCTTACCGGTGATGAAAAACTCAAGGAAATTATCCTTAAATATGAACCGCCTAAAAAGAACGGAAATCAGGACAAGCCCAATATAACTCAGACCATAAACGATAATCCGGATAAATAAAGTCAACGGACAGCTTCCGGCTGTCCGTTGTTGTTTTCAGGCAGTACCGCATTATGCAGCACTGCCTTTATTATGTTACTTTTCCAGTGTTCCGTGTGACAATGATTTAAGATATGCATTGATGAATCCGTCAATGTCACCATCCATTACAGCCTGTATATTGCCGTTTTCAAAGCCTGTTCTATGATCTTTTGCAAGCGTATAGGGCATGAAAACATATGACCTTATCTGCGATCCCCATGCGATCTGGTTCTGAACACCCTTGATATCCTCGATTTTTTCGAGGTGTTCACGCTCCTTGATCTCGATGAGCTTTGAACGGAGCATCTTCATGGCATAATCCTTGTTCTGGTACTGGCTTCGCTGCGTCTGGCACGATACTACTATTCCCGTAGGCTTATGAATGAGACGTACTGCCGAACTGGTCTTATTTACTTTCTGACCGCCTGCTCCGCTTGAACGGTATACTTCCATTTCTATATCCTCCGGACGGATATCAACTTCAATGGAATCGTCGATCTCAGGCATTACCTCAAGAGCCGCAAACGAAGTATGACGTCTGCCGGATGAATCAAACGGAGATATTCTTACAAGCCGGTGAACACCTGATTCCGACTTCATATAACCGTATGCATTCTCTCCCTCTATCAGAATGGAAGCCGATTTGACACCGGCATCGTCTCCGTCAAGGTAGTCCATAAGTGTCACTTTGTAATTATGACGCTCTGCCCACATATTGTACATTCTATAAAGCATTTCCGTCCAGTCCTGAGCTTCTGTTCCGCCTGCTCCGGCATGGAAAGTAAGAATAGCATTTGCATTGTCGTATTCTCCGGTAAGAAGCGTTGACAGCTTTTCCTCCTCCAGCTTATTCTTGAAAGCTTCGGATTCAGACTTTATCTCCTCAACAGAGCTGTCGTCGTCCTCCTCAATAGAAAGCTCAATAAGCGTGATAAGATCTTCCAGTCTTTCATTAAGCTGGTTGAATCTCTCTATCTTCCTTTCAAGGGACTTCTGTTCTTTAAGTACGTTCTGCGAATTTTCAAGATCATCCCAGAAACCGTCCTTCGCCGTTTCTTCACTTAAAGCAGCTACTCTTTCCTGCGCATTCTTTATATTCAGCACATCGGCAAGCTCCTCCATTTCTTTCCGGAAGCCTGTCATTTCAACTCTCAGATCATCAAGAATAATCATAATTTCAAATCCTTTCAAAAATATACATATTTATTATACCACATTCTGCCGCCGTCTGCAACGTTTTTTTTTCATTTTCATGATAAAAAAATGCACAAAAATCAACACTCTTTTTCCATAAGAACTCTTTCTATGAGAAAATTTATAAAATTGCCTGTTTTGCTCTTGCAAATTCCCTGATTTTGTAGTATTATTAATAGTGTATTGGTAGCGATCGCTTCGCTGCCGTAAATTCCGCAGAAAAATACCTCGGAAAGTAAGGAGGAATTCCGTGAAACTCGTTTCTATTGTCGTACCCTGCTATAACGAACAAGAGGTTCTTCCCATGTTCTACGACGAAATTACAAAAACCGCCTCGCAAATGTCAGAACAGTATCCCGAACTGGAATTTGAATTTGTTTTTATCAACGACGGCTCAAAGGACAAGACCCTTGAAATACTCCGTTCTCTTGCCGATAAGGACAAGCGTGTGAGATATATCTC
This sequence comes from uncultured Ruminococcus sp., assembly GCA_900545125.1. Lineage (GTDB taxonomy): Bacteria > Bacillota > Clostridia > Oscillospirales > Ruminococcaceae > Ruminococcus. Next base: position 9,643 of record UQXS01000058.1, on the reverse strand, counting down.
TTTCTCAAGAAATTTCGGCAAAGAATCCGGAATGTATGCCGGTCTTCAGAACGCAAAAGGAGACTTTATCGTCGTTATGGATGCCGATCTCCAGCATCCGCCGTCATTCCTGCCGCAGATGTACAGCTATGTGCGTGACGGCGAATACGACTGCGCAACAACTCGCCGTGTCAGCCGCAAAGGCGAATCAAAAATACGCTCATGGTTCGCAAGAAAATTCTATAAGATCATGAACAAGATCTCTCAGACGGAAATCGTTGACGGCGCTCAGGATTTCCGCTTCATGACAAGACAGATGGTCGATGCTATCCTTGACATGAGCGAATACAACCGCTTCTCAAAGGGAATTTTCAGCTGGGTAGGCTTCAATACAAAATATATTGAATACGAAAACGTTGAACGTCCTGCCGGTACAAGCTCCTGGTCATTCTGGGGACTGTTCAAATACTCCCTTGAAGGCATCATGGCTTTCTCTACCGCTCCGCTGGCAATTTCTTCACTTCTCGGCATAATCAGCTGCATCATCGCCTTTATACTGATGCTTATAACAGTCTTCAAAACACTGGCTTTCGGGGAATCCGTTGCCGGATATCCTACCACGATCTGCGTTATTTTCCTCCTCAGCGGTTTGCAGCTCTTCTGCACCGGCATACTGGGACAATACCTTTCAAAAACATACCTTGAAACAAAACGCAGACCTATCTACATTGCAAAGGAAACCGACGAATCCTACCGCCGCAGGAAAAATGAATCCTCCGCTTCCGGCAATGATGCCCCTGCAAAGAATGACGATCATTCAGACGGCAATGAATAATTTCCAGAGGTGCTGCCGCTTTGAGTAAACATATGCGATTTATTGTGACGGTTCTTTTTGCAGTTATCCTGCTTCTTACCGCTGCAATAACAAAGTTTTATTCCGATACCGGACAAAGTATGGGAAAAGAATCGGACAAGATTGACATGGACAAAAAGCTTGACAGCGATCCGATGGGAAACAGGATTTTTGAGGACATCAACGGTCTGTACGGCGTTATCGACAGCAATGAACGTGTTGTTATCGCCCCGGAATGGCTTGAAATTGAATTTGCCGGGGAAAATCTCTGCATAGTTTCCAAACGCTTTAACGGAAATCTTCTGACAGGCTGCATAGATTTTGAAGGCAATGTGACCGTCCCTATGATATACCGTGATATCACCAAACACAACTACGGCAGCTTTGCATTCTATACGGCTTATCCGGCTGCCGATGACTCCTGCGTCCTCTATGATGAGAATTTCATACCGCTCTTTTCCCGCTCGTGGGACAAATGCTATCTCAGCAAAAACGAAATCCGGCTTACCGGAAGTCTCGGAACTTACACCTACTCCGCCGATAATTCCGGACTTACTCTCGTAAGCGCCGACATAGAGGGAACGGCTTTTGACTGCCCATATAAACTTAAAATAAACAGCAGTCTCGTTACTTCTCTTGATCCGGATATGCTTGACGAGATCTGCACCGCATCGGGGAAATACATCGAGTATGCATTTTCGGGCAGCCGTGAATATCTTTCGGATGTAAGAGCCGGTGAAAAATCAGTATTTGCCACTATCTTTCCGGATGAAAAAAAGATTCTTTCCAAAAAACTTACAAAAATAACAAACATCTTCCTTTACCCTATAGACTCGGACGACGGCAAACCTCATTATGCCGTATCCGTGACAGCCGGTGCGGAAATAGTCTACACCGACGACGACGACAAACCACAGGCTCTTGACGACTATTACAGAGCGGTTATAGAATTCTGCGGTGTCTCGCATAACGATCTGGCAATGGTATCGGGACACTTTATACAGAAAGTTCCCGACTACCCGGAGCCTCTTACAAAAAATAACGATCCGGATATTCCGGATTAAACAGATTGGAGTTTTAATATGTCAAAAAAAGTTGCAGTTATCATGGGAAGCAACAGTGACTTCCCCGTTGTGAAATCAGCCGTCACCGAACTTAAAAAATACGGCGTTGAATTTGAATGCCGTGTAATGTCCGCTCACCGTACACCCGCTGAAGCCTGCGATTTCGCCGGCAAGGCTAAGGAAAACGGCTTCGGTGTTATAATCTGTGCGGCAGGAATGGCAGCTCACCTTGCCGGTGTTATCGCCGGTCATACAACTCTGCCCGTTATCGGTATTCCCATGAAGTCATCCGTTCTGGAGGGAATGGATGCTCTCCTCGCAACAGTTATGATGCCTCCCGGAGTTCCCGTTGCAACAGTCGGAATAAACGGCGCTAAAAATGCCGCTGTTCTCGCAGTTCAGATACTCGCTGTTTCAGACGACGAACTCGCCGGAAAACTGGCAGACGAAAAGAAAAAAATGGCTGAAGGCGTCCGTCAGAAAGACCTCGAACTTCAAGAGGAAATAGCCGGTCTTTAAAAAGAAAAAACTAAACGCTTACCTGTCCGGTAAAACGGACTTGTATATATTTGATTCTCAGGAGGAATTTAAAATGGAAAACATTGTTAAAAAGGAACAGCTCTATGAGGGCAAGGCTAAAAAAGTATACGCTACCAACGACCCCGATCTTGTAATCGTTGACTACAAGGACGATGCAACCGCTTTCAACGGCGAAAAGAAAGGCACTATCGCAGGCAAGGGCGTTATCAACAACAGAATGACCAACTATATGTTCGGTATGCTCGAAAAAGAAGGCGTTCCTACTCATCTTGTAAAAGAGATCAGCGAAAGAGAAACTATTGTAAAAAAAGTATCTATCGTTCCTCTTGAAGTAATCATCAGAAATGTTGCAGCAGGAAGCTTCTCAAAGAGAATGGGCGTTGAAGAAGGCAGAAAGCTCCTCACTCCTATCCTTGAATTCAGCTACAAAAACGACGATCTCGGTGATCCCTTTATCAATGACTACTACGCTCTTGCTCTCGGTCTTGCAACCAAAGAGGAAATTGATACTATCGCAAAATATGCTTTCAAGGTAAACGAATTCATGGTAAACTTCTTCAAAAAACTCAATATAGACCTCATCGACTTTAAAATCGAATTCGGCAAGACATCTGACGGCACTATCATCCTCGCGGACGAGATCTCACCCGATACCTGCCGCTTCTGGGACAGCACAACTCACGAGAAGCTTGACAAGGATCGCTTCCGCCGTGATATGGGCGGCGTTGAAGAAGCCTATCAGGAAATCATGAAGAGACTTATGGGAGAATAATCTATGGGCGGTTTTTTTGGAGCAGCCTCTGAAAACGACTGCGTAAACGATGTTTTCTTCGGCACAGACTATCATTCTCATCTGGGTACAAGACGAGGAGGAATGACCTCCTACAGCGAAGAACACGGATTTCAGCGTAATATCCACAGTATCGAGAATTCGCCGTTCAGAACAAAGTTTGAAAACGATATCGAAAAAATGGAGGGCAGACTCTGTATCGGCTGTATCAGCGATACGGATCCGCAGCCTATCCTCGTCCGTTCAAAACTGGGTCTCTACGCTATCTGCTCGGTCGGCATAATCCGCAATGCGGACAAGCTGATGCAGGAACTCCTCGAAAACGGCTGTGCCAACTTCGAGACTATGAGCAGCGGCAATATCAACTCCGGCGACCTTATCGGCGCACTGATAGCTCAGAAAAATTCCTTTGTTGAGGGCATCCGCTACGCTCAGGAAAAAATCGAGGGTACTATGTCCCTTATCATCCTGACAAAAAACAGCATTATCGCCGCAAGAGATAAATTCGGCAGACTGCCTATAATCATCGGAAAACGTGATGACGGCTTCTGCATCTCGACGGAATCTTTCGCTTTCCAGAAACTGGGATACGAGTTCTGCCGTGAACTGGAAGCAGGAGAAATTACAGAGATAACCTCCGGAGAATACAGGATACTCAGCAAGGGCGATCCTTCAAAAATGAAGATATGCACCTTCCTCTGGACTTATTACGGCTATCCTACCGCTTCTTACGAGGGCGTTAATGTTGAGGTCATGAGAACACGCAACGGCGAGATCATGGCTGAAAACGACATAAAGGCAGGCCGTCTCCCAGATGTTGACTACGTTTGCGGCATTCCTGATTCCGGAACTCCGCACGCAATCGGTTACGCCAACAGAAGCGGAATCCCCTTTGCACGTCCGTTTATCAAATATACCCCCACCTGGCCGAGAAGCTTTATGCCGACCAACCAGAATATCCGCAATCAGGTGGCAAAAATGAAGCTTATCCCCGTTCATGAACTTATCGCCGGAAAAAAACTCCTTTTCGTTGACGACAGCATCGTAAGAGGTACTCAAATGAGAGAAACCGTTGAATTTCTTTATGAAAACGGCGCTAAGGAGATCCATATGAGATCAGCCTGCCCCCCCATAATGTACGGCTGCAAATATCTGAACTTCTCTCGCAGCACATCGGAAATGGAACTTATAGCACGTCAGATAATCAATGAGTTTGAGGGTGCTGACGGAGTAAAATATATTTCCGAATACAGCAGCTCCGACACCGAAAGAGGAAGAAAGCTCCGGGATGAAATCTGTAAGCGTCTTAAACTTACATCCCTTGAATTCCAGACGCTGGAGGGAACTGAAAAAGCAGTCGGAATCCCTGAATGCGGTCTTTGCTCTTACTGCTGGAGCGGACGTGAATAATTCGCTTTTATCCGGATTAAATATTTATATAAGGAGAATTTTAAATGAACAACAGTTTTTCTGAGAGCTATAAAAAGGCAGGCGTTGACGTTACTGCCGGTTATAAGGCTGTTGAGCTTATGAAGCAGCACATCGCAAGAACTACCCTGCCCGGATGTGTTTCCGGTATCGGCGGATTCGGCGGCCTTTTTGAACTTGACATGACAGGTATCACCAAGCCCGTTCTCGTTTCCGGAACAGACGGCGTCGGCACAAAGATAAAGATTGCTTTTATCCTCGACAAACACGATACCGTCGGCATCGACTGCGTCGCTATGTGCGTGAACGATATCATCTGCTGCGGTGCTAAGCCGCAGTTCTTCCTCGACTACATTGCCTGCGGAAGAAATATTCCCGAAAAAATTGCCGAAATCGTTTCCGGTGTGGCAGAAGGATGCGTACAGGCAGGTTGCGCTCTTATCGGCGGCGAAACAGCCGAACATCCCGGTCTTATGCCCGAAGATGAATACGACCTTGCCGGTTTCTCCGTTGGCGTTGTGGATAAGTCCAAGATACTCCGCCCCGATACGCAGAAAGCAGGAGATGTACTTATTGCAATCAAGTCCAGCGGCGTTCATTCCAACGGATTCTCGCTTGTCAGAAAGGTTTTCGACGTAAACGAAAAGAATCTTGCAATGCACTTTGACGATCTGGGAGCTACTCTTGGTGAAACTCTCCTTACTCCTACAAGAATCTACGTCAAGGCTGTCATGAATCTTATTGATACGGTTACGGTAAAATCCGTTTCACACATCACCGGCGGCGGTTTCTATGAGAATATCCCACGTTCGCTTCCGGATAATCTTGCCGCAAAAATCGAGAGAAACGCAGTACAGGTTCTTCCGATTTTTGATCTTATCGCACGCACGGGAAATATCCCCGAAAGAGATATGTTCAACACGTTCAATATGGGCGTAGGAATGATCGTTTCTGTTGACAAGAATGACGCCGACAAGGCAATAAAAGCTATAAACGCTTCCGGAGAAAGCGCCTACGTTCTCGGAGAACTTGTTGAATCAGAAGAAGGCGTTATCATCTGCTGATAATCCTGTTATCTGAGGGAATATTCTATGAAGCTTATAAAAACTGCTCTGCTTACCTGCGTTACGGCTGCCGCTGCAATATCCGTTACCGCTCCGGCAGCCGGTGTTCCGGCGCATCCTATGGATATCTGCCCTGACGGCGTGATAGACAGCTTCGATATCGCCATGGCACGAAAAAAAGATCTGCCTGCCGCTGATATCACGGCTATCCAGAACTACGTTCTCGGCGGAAAATATACCCCATCACCCACTGAACCGGATGTCGAAATCGACGAAACCTGCATCCTTGAACCCAAGGGAACTGTACACACCGGCGAAGGTACATACTACGGCGGCGGATATGTCGGCGGCTGCGCTATGCTCGATCCTGTTTCAAGCGATTACTGGATCGTCGCTATGAATCTTGCCGACTACAACGACGCTCAGCTTGCCGGAGCATACCTCGAAGTAACAGGCGAACTCGGAACTATCAATATGCTTGTTACCGATCTTCTGCCGGAAGGCAAAAAAGGCGATCTCGACCTGTATGTCGACGCATTTCCGCTTATTGCTCCCGCAGTCAAAGGCAGAGTTCCCGTAAGCTGGAAGATCGTTCCGCTCGATACGGCAGAAAATGCACCTGTCTCATACAAATACAAAAAGGGTACAACGGAATTCTGGTGCGGAATACAGGTGCGCAACCACCGCTACCCCATCACACGACTGGAATACCTTGATGAAAACGGTCAGTTTCAGGAAATCAACCGCCGCCCCTACAACTACTTTGAATCCGATAAAATGGGAAAAGGACCGTTTACGTTCCGTATCACGGATATCTACGGTCAGATGATCGTTGATGAAAATATACCGCTTTCCTCCGATGATACCGAGATAATTCAAGGTCACGTCCAGTTTCCGGAATAATTATGAAAGCTGAAAAAATTGATCTCGCATGGGCTGCCGTGTCCATGTTCATTGTGGGATATTCCTACACACACCGCCGTCTGACCGAAGGACTGCTTCTCATCTACGCACTGATGGTTCTGGTATTTATCATACATATCTTTCGCATCAGGAAGAGAATGTCCGGATGTATGGATTCTTTCGGCACAATAACTGGCTATCATACGGCAAAGGGCAGAAAAAAGTGCTGCTTTCCTATTGTAAAATACGATACGCAGACGGGCAGGGAGATCACTTCGGTCTACCCCGTCGCCGACAACGGAATGAGATACGAAACAGGCGATGTGGAAATCATTTGCTACGATCCCGATGACCCGACTTTCTTCTACTTCAACAGCCGGAAAGATGAACTTACACGTGACTATTATCGGTTTATAATATTCGGAGGAGTAATTGCCGCAGTTCTGTTATGCTGTCTCCTGATTAAGAAATAAGGTGATTTTTATGGGATTTGTAATCTTCGGACTCCTCGCTGTTACAGCCGGTCTTATCGTCTGCCGCTGTCACCGTGAAACTATCGGATCTGCCGAAAGCTTCAGTGCAGAAGTGGTTTCCGTCAAGGAAAAAATTGCAGTGAGAGGTCACACAATCGTCAAAAAATACTGCCCTGTAGTAAAGTTCAGCATAAACGGCAGAACTCAGTTCGCCGATCACCGCAGCTACAGTCAGATCATACACCACAGCATCGGCGAAACCGTTATTATCTGTGCAGATCCGAAATTGCCTAAATATTTCTACTTTGCCGATGAGGAACATCAGCACTCGCTGGCAGGCATCATCCTTATCTCCTGCGGAACTTTTATCTGCGTGCTTAGCCTGATATTCAGTCTTATATGAGGAGCTTTATATGAAAAATATTATTGTTCTTGTCTCCGGAGGAGGCACAAATCTACAGGCGATTATCGACGCCGAAAAATCCGGAATGATACAGGGCGGAAAAATCACCTGTGTTATATCTTCAAAAGCCGGAGTATACGCTCTTGAAAGAGCAAAAAAAAACGGCATTCCGACCAGAGTTATCCCACGTAGGGAATATCCCGACAGCAAAAGCTACAGCATGGCTGTTCTCGACGCTCTTAATGAGGAAAAAGCCGATCTTATCGTTCTTGCCGGATTTATGACCATACTCGACGAATGCGTTACCAAGGCATATTCATATAAAATAATCAATGTGCATCCGGCACTTATCCCGTCTTTCTGCGGAGAGGGATTCTACGGTCTGAAAGTTCACGAAAAGGCTTTGGAATACGGCGTTAAAGTCTCCGGAGCAACTATCCACTTCGTTAATGAAAAAGCTGACGCCGGAGCAATTATCCTACAGGGTACGGTTGACGTTCTGAGAGACGATACCCCTGAAATACTCCAGAAGCGCATTATGGAAAACGTCGAATGGAAGCTTCTGCCAAAAGCTGTTTCCCTGTTCTGTCAGGATAAAATTGATATAATTGACGGAAGAGCATACATAAAGGACTAACCTATGAATATATCTGTTATCAAAGAAAAACAATATATACAAAAGTTGTTTTTATGCTTTATGATGTACGCCGTCCTCGGATGGTGCTATGAAGTAATCCTCGAAACGTTTATCTACCGCTGGGGATTTTCAAACAGGGGCGTCCTCTTTGGTCCGTACTGTCCCGTTTATGGAGTCGGTGCTCTCACCTTTCTCGGCTGCTTCGGCTGGCTTATGAATAAAAAAGATCTTAAATGGCTTAATATCATAAAACCTGTACTGATTTTTCTTGGATGTATGGCTGCCGCAACACTTATTGAACTTGCCGCAAGCTACATACTTGAAGCGGCAACCGGAGAATGGCCGTGGCAGACATATGAACGCTATAAATACAACTTTCAGGCAAGAATAGCGTTATCCACTTCACTGCGCTTTGGCTTGGGAGGAACAATTTTCATGTATCTTGTTCAGCCGTTTTTCAACTGGATTCTATCTAAACCGAAAAGAAAAACACTGAATATTATAACAGCAGTCACAGCCGTTATTGTAATCGCAGACTGCATATGCACTTTCTTAATTTTCTGAAAAGGAGTAATTTACCATGATAAAACTTGATATTGCAAAGGAACTCAATTCAAACGCCTACCCCGGACGAGGAATCGTTATCGGTAAATCAGACTGCGGAAAGTACGCTGTTACCGCTTACTTCATTATGGGAAGAAGCGAAAACAGCCGCAATCGTGTATTTGTCGAGGAGGGAAAAGGTATCCGCACTGAGGCTTTCGATCCATCAAAGCTCACTGATCCTCATCTTATCATCTACGCTCCCGTAAGAGTTCTTGGAAACAAGCTTATCGTTACCAACGGCGACCAGACAGATACTATCTACGAGCTTATGGATAAGCAGTTCACTTTTGAACAGTCTCTCCGCACAAGAGAATTCGAGGACGACGCTCCTAACTACACCCCCAGAATTTCCGGCATTCTCCGTTTTGAGGATAACGGATTCAACTACGCAATGTCCATTCTCAAAAGCGCAAACGGCAATCCTGATTCCTGCCAGAGATTTACTTTCAGCTATAACAATCCTGTAAACGGCGAGGGTCACTTTATCCACACCTATATGGGGGACGGCAATCCGCTTCCCAGCTTCGAGGGCGAACCTAAGCTTGTCGGAATTTCCGGCAGTATCGACCAGTTTACGGATATGCTCTGGAATAATCTTAACGAGGATAACAAGGTATCGCTTTTTGTTCGTTATGTGAACCTTGAGGACGGCTCGGAGGAGACAAGGATCGTAAACAAGAATAAGTAATAGCATGAATATATGAAAACAGAAACAAATAAACCTCTTCTCTGCTTTTGCAGAATATGCTGGTTATCACTGACATTATTCTTCTTTGTCATGAACTTTATGACAATCTCATGGTTTATTGAAGAAAAAAATCTTAATGGCAAATTCTATCTTTTTAACTATATGGTAGAACACATGGAACGTGAAAAAGCTGTTGACCTATATTATTCTATGTG
>UQXS01000057.1 GCA_900545125.1 uncultured Ruminococcus sp. | reverse complement strand
AGGGAAGTACATTCCCTTTGGAAACCCATTATTGATTCTTAAAAATCCCCACAAGGGGGACTTTTAAGAATCAGAGTGATTGTCAAACAGAAAAATATTTCCTTTAACAATAGTTCAGAGGTACAAAGACTTCTTTATATACATAATAAAAAGTAACTGCTATTGTTGTGAATCAAAAACGTAATATAATTGACTTTATAGGTGTTACATGATATAATATCATTTAGGAAATCTGAAAATAATCGGGGGAAAAGAATGGAAAAACTTTTGAAAAACTGTCGCTTGTGTCCGAGACAATGCGGCATAAATCGCTATGAAAACATTGGGTACTGCGGCACGGGAACGGAAATCCTTGGAGCAAAGGCTTGCCTGCATCAATGGGAAGAACCCTGCATATCATACAGGAACGGTGCAGGAACAGTGTTCTTTTCAGGATGCAGTCTCCATTGCTGTTTCTGCCAGAATTCCGTTATAAGCAACGAAATAAAGGGAAAATCAATTACCGTCCGGCAGCTTGGCGATGTGTTTCTGCGCTTGCAGGAACAAGGGGCAGACAGTATTGAACTGGTCACGCCGACACACTTTTTGCCGCAGATAATTTCTGCCCTGGACATGGTAAAGCATCGTCTGGGGATTCCTGTTATCTGGAACAGCGGCGGCTATGAGCTTCCGGAAACGATAGGGCTTCTGGACGGATATATTGATGTTTATCTGCCGGATATAAAGTATTTTTCCTCAGATATTTCAGCAAAATACAGCAATGCTCCCGACTATTTTGAGTATGCTTCGGCGGCAGTACTTCGCATGATAAAACAGGCAGGGAAGCTTGTTTATAATTCTCAGGGAGGACTGGTCAGGGGAACGGTTATCCGTCACCTTGTACTGCCGTCTCATCGTCATGATTCAATGAAGATACTGGACTGGATCGCTGAGAATATTACTCTGGAAACGGCTCTGCTGAGTCTTATGAGTCAGTACACTCCTTTTGACGGCATTCCGGAAAACTGCCCTGAACTCCGCCGGCGCATAACAAAAATGGAATATAATTCCGTTGTCCGTTACGCTCAGGATCTTGGACTTGACGGATTTATTCAGGAAAAATCTTCGGCATCTGCGGAATATGTTCCTGAATTTGATTTTTCCGGATTGCCTTAATGTTTGCATAAGATAACGATACCTTGTCACATTTTTCTGAAAAATTCTGTTATATTAAGTGAGACGTCTCAAGGAAGAGGTGATAACATGATTGGTAAGAAAACAGAAAAAATAAAGCAGCTCTACGAAATCTACGAGCAGCCGATGTACAGGATAGCCTATGCGGTTCTGCACGACAGCGAACTGGCAGAAGATGCTGTCTCGGATGCTTTTATACGCATTATTGAACGGCTGAACAAAATAGGTGATGCTGAAAGCAATAAGACCAAAAACTATATCATAAAGATAATAAAAAGTACATCTATTAATATCTACCGGAAAAATAAAGCTTTTTTCGTCAGGGAAGTTCCTATAGACGATGAAACCATGCAGATTCCGGACAGTTCTCCGGGTGTTGAAAGAATGGTTATCAACGAAGAAAACAACCGTGAACTTAATGAAATGCTGAACAGTATAAGCGCTGACGACCGCAGCATTGTATTGTTGAGATGCCGTGAAGGATTATCGTGGAAAGAAGTTGCAAATAATCTGTCTCTTACTGAGACTGCCGCACGAAAACGTTTTGAAAGAATAAGAAAACGACTAATTACAATGAGAGGAGAAGCATCTGATGGGAAGATCTGAATTACCAGGAAAAAAAGAATTTGACAAGATAGTGGAAGAGGCTTTTTCCGCAAATGACTGCCACAGCTTCTCACCACAATATAAGCAGAAGAAAGATGAAATACAGAGAGGTATCATTATGAAAAAAACAAATAATAAATTGGAACGTGTTCTGGTCGGAACTGCTGCCGCCGCTGTACTGGCTGTTGTTGCCGTTCCTACGGGAGTTGTTCTGAAAAATAAACTTAGTTCTGACGATACAGTTGCCGGAACAGACGAAAATGCAGTTGTCGTTGAAGCAACAAAAGCTTCTGAAGAAATCACCGAACCTGCAGCAGATGCTGACACTGTTACGGAATTCAACGAAGAACCCAAAACTTATGTGTTTAACTGGCTGCCTGAAGATATGACATCTGATGGCTGGAAACTCCATAACTCCGATCGTACGTCATGCATCACACCGGAAATTTACAGATATACACCGGATCAGAATCTTCTTCCGAGGCATAATTTCCCGACCGCTTCCACCGATGAATACACCGTTGAAGATAAAAGTGTGAAGATCTTCTATTCATGCGATTTCAGAACTATCGAAGAGAACAATTTCGGACGCAATGTTTGGATCACATTTGAGGACAGTCAGTATGCTGTTTTTCTCTTTGTTTCAGACGGCTTTGATGATGAGGAACTTAAAAAGGTCATTGAGAATATTTCGCTTGCTCCGACAGACGAGGATCATTCACAGATATATGAAGAGCCTGTTCAAAATGAACAGCCGGCAAATAACAATGGAACTGTACCTGTTGAAATCCCCGAGGGAATCCCATATGATGATGTGAATTTTATCGCATTAGGCGAAACATTTAATGATACTTTTGACTTCTGGGAAGATCATACCACAGTAATGGACGTTACGGTGACTGATGCATATATCACAAGAAGTCTGGACGGTATTGCTACAAATGAAATCGGTCTGGATGCAGATTACAGTAAATATACCGACGAAAACGGAAATGTAATTGACTGCTATACAGAGTGGTATAAAAATGTAATACAGCCTGACGGAAATTATAAAAAAGAAGTTATTGACAGTGAGACCACCGGTTCAAAGATACTTGTTGTGGATGTAACATATACAAACAATTCTGAGATGCGTGATGAATACAATATTCACCCGACCCTGATGACTAATATTGACGGTAAGCTTTTGGATATAGATGAAGCTGAAAGAATGGAAAGAAACAGTGAATATTCATATTACTACAATCTGAGAAACATGAGAGGAGAGCGCAGCAGTGCATTTTCACTTTCTGTAAACGGCACTAAGGGAACCAAGAACTCTGTATCACTTGAACCGGGAGAAAGCGCAGAAGTACGTCTGGCGTTCCTGCTTCGTGAAGATGAAATCGACAACGGTCTTTTCCTCAGTTTACGTGACCAGGGTTACACTACTGATGATGAGTCGTACGACTTTGAAAGCGGTATACTTGATCTCAGTGAAATTACTGAAAGATAAAGGAAATATAAGAACAAGTTCTAAGCTCTGTGATATTTTATCCGATATCACAGAGCTTTTTGCTGTCCATTGACATTTAAGGAAATAAAGGCTATAATATTCATTGAAAACAAGTATTCAATGAAAGGAACGATCAGTATGACTAAAATTCTTTTGGCAGAAGATGATAAGAGCATTGTTTCAAATCTGAGCGAATTACTCGTGTCCGAGGGATTCAGCGTGAGAACGGCTGTCGGACAGCGTGACGCTATAGCATCCGTTGAAGAAGATCAGCCTGATCTTGTATTGCTTGATATTTCTCTGGCGGACGGGAACGGTTTTGCCGTATGTTCGGCTATAAAAAGCAGATATAATATTCCGGTGATTTTTCTTACTGCATCCGGTGATGAATACAGTACCGTTACGGGATTTGATCTTGGAGCTGACGACTATATACCAAAGCCGTTCCGTCCACGAGAGCTTATTTCAAGGATAAAAAACATACTGAGACTTACAGGCAGCATCGGAGCAGTAATACAGCTTGGCGATATAACCGTCGATACAATAAAAGGCACAGCATCAAGAAACGGCAGGGATCTTTATCTTTCGGCTCTTGAATATAAGCTTCTGCTGACATTTATCAACAATCGTGGAGCAGTTCTTTCAAGGAATCAGCTGCTTGAGTCTATATGGGATATCGCCGGAGAATTCGTAAACGACAACACACTGACTGTTTATATAAAGAGGCTGAGAGATAAAATAGAAACTGATCCGCAGAATCCGCTTATTATAAAAACAGTCCGTGGAATGGGGTATAAGGTGGATCTATGATGAAATTACTGCGCAATGCCGAAGTTTTACGAGGAGTCCTGCTTTTTACGGTCATTTCAGTTGCTGCCGTGATATATTCTCTTTATGCGGATATCCGTCCGGTAGTCTTTGTATCCGTGCTCTGCCTGATTTTTATTTTGGTTCATATTTTTATAACATGGAGAAGATACCGCAGGATAAGAAGTCTTGCTTATGATATAGACAGTATCCTGCACGGAAACGATCATTTTATGCGCAGTTCCTACGAAGAAGGCGAGCTTGCCGTTCTTGAGAGCGAAATATACAAAATGATTGTCTGTCTGCGTGAACAGCGGCAGAAACTGATGAATGACAAGATCTATCTTGCCGATTCTATAGCAGATATCTCACATCAGATACGAACGCCGCTGACTTCAATAAATATTATTGTCCAGCTTCTTTCAAAGCCGGGAATCAATGATGAACGCCGCAGTCGTCTTTATTTTGAACTCCGGCAGCTTCTTTCACGTATAGACTGGCTTATCACTACACTTTTGAAAATATCAAAGCTTGATGCCGGAACGGTCACATTCAAACGGGAGGAGATTAGTCTCAATGAATTAATTGAAAGATCCTGTGCTCCGCTGCTTGTTTCGATAGATCTGCGTGAACAGACGCTGGATATAAAAGCTTCCGGAAACATTATCGGCGATACGGCATGGAACTGTGAAGCAATCGGTAATATTGTCAAAAACTGCACGGAACATACTCCCGCCGGAGGAACTATCACAATAACTGCCGAGGAAAATCCGCTTTTCTCAGAAATATGCATCTGCGATAACGGCAGCGGTATTCCGGAAGACGATCTTCCGCACATTTTTGAACGTTTTTATAAAGGAGAAAATTCCGATGAAAAAAGTTTCGGGATTGGTCTCAATCTTGCAAGAATGATAGTAACCAATCAGAACGGTACGGTAAAAGCAGAGAACATAAAGTCCGGAGGTGCTGAATTTATTATAAAATTTTATAAGGAAATAATCTGATTCGTGATATTCCTGTTCTCCAAGGTTACATTTTTGTAATATTCAAGTCACTTCAATGTCACCCGGGCATGATATAATTGAAACATAATCTGAAAAGGAGAACAGTTATGGAAATTTTGAAAGTTGAAAACCTGTGCAAAACCTACGGAAAAGGTGAAAATATCGTTCATGCTCTCGATAATGTTTCATTTTCGGTCAGCAAAGGAGAATTTGTTGCTATAATTGGGCCGTCAGGTTCGGGAAAGTCAACACTGCTGCACATTCTCGGCGGTGTTGACAAGCCGACCAGCGGAAAGGTCTTTATGGATGGCTGCGATGTATACTCCCAGAACGAAGATCAGCTTGCGGTATTCAGACGCCGTCAGGTAGGGCTTATTTATCAGTTCTACAATCTGATACCGGTTCTGAACGTTACGGAAAACATTACGCTTCCGGTTCTTATGGACAGTCAGAAGGTGAATACGGAGAGACTGAACGAACTTATTTCAACGCTTAAACTGAACGGACGTGAAAATCATCTTCCGAATCAGCTTTCAGGCGGACAGCAGCAGCGTGTTTCTATCGGCAGAGCTCTTATGAACTCACCTGCCGTGGTTCTTGCCGACGAACCTACCGGAAATCTTGACAGCAGAAACAGTCAGGAGATAATGGAACTTCTGAAATATTCCAATGAAAGATATAATCAGACGCTTATTATTATCACCCATGATGAGAATATCGCTCTTCAGGCGGACAGAATACTTACCGTTGAGGACGGAAAAATCAAAAACGATGAGGTGATACGCAAATGAATATTTTTCATAAAGTCACCTTGCAGTCGCTTAAAAGAAACAGAACAAGGACTGTGGTCACGATAATCGGAATAGTGCTTTCAACTGCGCTGATATGTGCTGTTTCAACTTCGGTTTCAAGTTTCCTTGATTATATGAAGAGATCTATCATATATGAAAACGGTAATTGGCAGGGAAGCGTTACGGATGCCGATTATGATTCCTACAGTGTTATCAAAAATTCTGATGAAGTGTCAGAAACGGTTTGTGCTCAGCAGGTGGGATATGCTGAAATAGACAGCGAAGGCAAAGATAAACCGTTTCTGTATATTCTTGGAGCAGATAAAAAATTTGCAGATACCATGTCTGTACACATGAAGGCAGGCAGATTTCCGGAAAATGAAAACGAGATAATTCTTCCGGATCATCTTGCGAATAACGCCGGACTTTCATGGTCTGTCGGCGATACTGTTGAACTGGACATCGGTCAGCGAACAAGAGACGGATATATTCTCGGACAGAGAAATCCGTATTATGCTTACGATGATGAGGGAAATCCAATAGAAGATAATGAGCAGTTTACAGTAAATGAAACAAGAACTTTTACTGTTGTCGGGCTATTCAGCCGTCCGGGGTTTGAGAGTTGGAGTGCTCCCGGATTTACTGCGATAACTGTTCCGTCTGCCGACGATGCAAATACATCCAGATACGATGTTTATTTCAGCATGAAAAAGCCGAAGGATATTTTTGAATTCATTGAAAAAAACGAACTTGAGGCTTCTACAAATGATGAACTTCTTATATGCTACGGAGCAGCAAAGTATAACGGATTTACAGATGTTCTTTACAGCATTGCAGCAATCATTATTGTGCTCATAATGTTCGGTTCAATTTCGCTTATTTATAATGCTTTTTCTATCTCCGTATCGGAAAGAACAAAACAGTTCGGGCTGCTTTCGTCCATTGGTGCGACACGCAAGCAGCTTCGCCGCAGCGTTTTCTTTGAAGCAGGAGTCGTAAGTCTGATAGGCATTCCCCTCGGAATACTCGTCGGAATTGCGGGAATCGGCACAACATTTGTTTTTATAGGCGACAAATTTAATTCGTTCGGCGGCAGTGCGTCAGGTGAAGTTAAAATGAAACTCTGCGTTTCATTTCCGGCTGTGGTAATAGCCTGTGCAGTGGCTCTTGTAACGGTTCTCATTTCAGCCTGGATACCGTCAAAAAGAGCGACGAAGATATCTGCCGTTGAAGCTATCAGGCAGACAAACGATATAAAATTCCAGAAAAAGCACATTAAAACACCGAAGATTATCGGAAAGATTTTTGGACTTCCCGGCATTCTTGCTCACAAATATTATAAGAGAAGCAAAAAGAAGTATAGGGCTACCGTAGTCAGTCTTTTTATGAGCATTGTGCTGTTTATACCGTCCGCCGCATTTACGGATTATCTTGTAGAAATGGCTGATACGACTTTTGATACCTACGGATATGATCTGTCCTATATACCTGATTATGAAGATATGTCCGGATTCAGCGAAGATGAAGTTCTCAGAACGATCCGGAATGAAGAGAATACCGAACGGGCAGCCTATTGCCGAAAATATCTGATGACAGGGGATTTTAAATCAGAAGATCTGACAGATGAAATTAAAAATATTTATACAAACGATTCGGACAGTGAAATTCCTGTTTATCTTTATTTTGTAAACGATGATGAGTTTATAAGATTGCTTGACGAAAATAATATAAAAAATAAAGATAAATATATAAATCCCGATAAACCTATGGCTCTGATATATGATGATATCAAATATTTTGACAGCGATAAGGAAAAATATGTCAATATCAATATCCTCAACGAGGACAGATGCAGTCTGGAAATTGATTTCAGGAAAAAATTTGACGGATATTATTTTGAAACATATGAATATGACGAAGAAACCGGTTTAGAGGATATAGAATATGTTGTTTACAGAAACAATGACGATCCGGAAGATTCGTTAAAAATAAAATCAGACGAATCAAAAATCAGGACGAATATAGATATTGGCGGAAAAATCGATGAAGCACCGTTTTTCTTAGAGTATTCCGCCAGCGGAATGATAATTTATCCTTATAGTATAATGAACAGAGTTATCCCAGAAGAATCGGACGATTATTTCTATACATCTTTCAAGTTAAAGTCGGAAGACCACGCCGAAAGCTATACGGCTTTGAAAGAACTTATTGATAATCAGCTTCTTCCGGCAGGAGATATTACAGATTATGCAGAAATAGCTGAATCTGACAGAAATTTCGTGACTATAGTTCAGGTATTTGCCTATGGATTTATAGTTCTTATTTCGCTTATTGCTGCTGCCAACGTTTTCAATACCATATCAACGAATATAAGCCTCAGACGGCGTGAATTTGCTATGCTGAAATCTATCGGAATGACCGGCAGTGGATTTAACCGCATGATGAATTATGAATGCATACTTTACGGTATAAAGTCGCTGATGTATGGGCTTCCTGTTTCGATAGCCATTACATATTTTATATATCGTTCTGTTTCAGAAGGATTTGAAACCGACTTCCGGCTTCCGTGGAAGGCAATACTGATAGCAGTTTCAAGCGTACTGCTTGTTGTTTTTGCAACCATGATGTACTCAATGAGCAAAATCAAAAAGGATAATCCCATTGATGCTCTGAAAAACGAGAATTTATAAAGCGCAAAGGACGAACCGGAATTATGGTTCGTCCTTTTATTTTTATAACCCCTTTTTTAACTGCCGTATAAAAAGTTCAGGTTCATTGCAGTTCATGAAACTGCTCATTATGCAGGCACCGGATGCTCCGGCGTTTCTGATCCGGGATATATTTTCCGGATTTATCCCACCGATGGCGTAGACCGGGATATCAACGCTTTTGCAGACTTTTTTAAGGAAATCAATTCCACGGGGCGGAAGTCCTTTTTTACAGTTGGTAGTGAAGATATGACCTGCTGTGATGTAATCTGCGCCGAAATTTTCGGCTTCTGCGGCTTCTTCCGCAGAGTGTACAGATACGCCGACTGTCCTGAATCTGTCTTTTATATTTCCGGAAAAACTTCTCAGAACCGATAAAGGCAGATGTATTTCTCCGATACCGAGTTTTTCAGCCGTGGATATGTGCGTATGGATACTGCACGGTATACCGTACTCACGGCAGATCTTCAATGATTTTTCCGCAAATACGGTGTAATCGTCAATGTCCGATTCTTTGTCACGGAGAATAATTCTGTCCGGAATTGCCGCCGCGATCTTATCAAGCCTTGTGAAAAAATCCTCCCGGCAGCTTTTTCTGTCGGTGACGCAGATGATATCAAACATAAAGATAATCGTTCAGTACGGGCTGAAGTCCTTCGCCGGACATATCGCTGTACATTTTTTTGAAGCTTCTGTTGTCGTTTATCTCGAACTGTTCGTCGCCGCCCTCGCTGATGTTTTCTTTTCCGGTGTACTTGCTTTCGTGGTCGCCGATACCGGTTGAAACTCCTGCGGATACTTTTGTTGCAGCAATTTTAACTATTCCGTTGCGGAACGTCTCACTTTCTCTCGAAGATACCGTGATGCCGCAGAACGGCATGAATATCCTGTATGCGCAGAGGATCTGGCAAAGCTGTTTTTCATGAACGTCAAGAGGATTTATTGCGTCATTGTTTACTATGGGACGAAGTCTCGGGCAGGAGAGTGAAATTTCTGCGTGCGGATATTTTCTCTGGAGATAGTACATATGCAGTGCACTTGCAAGAGCGTCCTTTCTGAAATCTGAAAGTCCAAGGAGAGCCGAACCTGCAACGCCCCTCATTCCAGCTATTAACGCTCTTTCCTGAGCGTCAAAGCGGTACGGCCAGACTCTTTTATGTCCCATGAGATGAAGCTGTTCGTAACGGTCGCTGTCATAGGTCTCCTGAAAGACGGTAACATAGTCCACGCCGCATTCGTGAAGATAGCGGTATTCGTCAGTATTGACAGGATAGATCTCAACTCCGACCATTTTGAAGTACTTTCTCGCAAGACGGCATGCCTCACCGATATATTCAACGCTGCTCTGCGTCCTGCTTTCACCGGTCAGGATGAGAATTTCTTCCATGCCGCTGTCGGCGATTATTTTCATTTCATGTTCGATCTGAGCCGTATCAAGCTTCATTCTCCTGATATCGTTATAGCAGTTGAAACCGCAGTATACGCAGTAATTTTCACAATGATTCGCAATATACAGCGGCGTGAACAGATAAACCGTATTTCCGAAATGCTTTTGCGTCTCAAGCCTTGCACGTTCAGCCATTTTTTCCAGAAAAGGTTCGGCGGCAGGTGAAAGCAGTGCTTTCAGATCCTCCACAGTGCAGTTTTCATGAGAAAGAGCTGCACGGACATCTGCCGCAGTATAGCTGTTGTAGTCGTAGCTTTTTATTTCCGAAATGACCTTGCCGCAGATATCGGAATTTATTTGTTCCATTCCGCTCATGTATTCCATATGATTTGTGCGTGATTCCGGATTGTTTTCAAGCTCGTGCTTTTTTTTCAAAGCAGCTTCGGAAAGCTTGTCCGAATCAACAAAGTATTTATTTTCCATTTGTAATTCTTCCTTTGAGAGATTATTTTTCCGTACAGAATTCAACTTTTTCCCCGTTGAGTATCATGTTTGTAGTTCTTACTGCACACATTTTTCCGCACATCGAGCAGGTATGTCTGTCGGACGGAGGTGTGCTTTCAAAGTATCTTCTTGCCTTTTCACCGTCGATAGCGATATCGAACATTTTCTCCCAGTCCACCGCATGACGGGCTTCTGCCATAGCGTTGTCTGCATCTGTGGCATGGGGCATTCCCTTGGCGATATCAGCGGCATGAGCAGCTATCCTGCTTGCAATGATACCCTCCTTTACGTCGTCAAGATCAGGAAGTCTGAGGTGTTCGGCAGGCGTTACATAGCATAGGAAATCCGCACCGCTTGCAGCAGCGATAGCTCCGCCGATAGCCGATGTGATATGATCGTAGCCCGGAGCAATATCAGTAACGAGAGGGCCGAGAACATAGAAAGGAGCGTTGTGACAGATGCGTTTCTGAAGTTTCATATTGGCTGCAATTTCATTCATTGCCATATGACCGGGACCCTCGACCATGACCTGAACATCCTTTGCCCATGCTCTTTCGGTAAGAGCACCAAGTTCGATAAGTTCGGATATCTGTCCTGCATCGGTGGAATCGTCGATGCATCCGGGACGGAGAGCATCTCCGAGACTGATTGTTACATCATATTCACGGAGGATCTCAAGTACCTCGTCGTAATGTTCATAGAAAGGATTTTCGTTTCCGGTCATCATCATCCATGCAAAGAGGAGCGAACCGCCTCTTGAAACGATATTCATTTTCCGCTTGTCACGCATGAAAGCTTCGACCGCACGCCTGTTTATTCCGGCATGGATAGTCATGAAGTCAACGCCTTCTTCCGCATGAGCTCTCACGACTTTCAGAAAATCTTCGGCAGTAATTTCAAGAAGATCTTTTTCCAGATAGCCAATAGCATCGTACATTGGAACAGTTCCTATCATTGCCGGGGACTGCTCGACCAGCTTTTTGCGGAATGTGTTTGTTTTTCCGTAATTGCTGAGATCCATAATAGCTTCTGCACCGAATTTAATGGCCATGTCAACTTTCTGCATTTCAACGTCGTAATTATTGCAGTCGCCGGAAATTCCGAGATTTACGTTGATTTTAGTTTTCATGCGGCTGCCTATTCCCTCCGGAGAAATAGATTTATGATTGATATTGCAGGGTATGCAGACTTCTCCTTTTGCCACAAGGCTGCAAAGCTCTTCTTCGGAGATGTATTCCTTTTCTGCAACTATTTTCATTTCAGGGGTGATTATACCCTTTTTTGCAGCTTCCATTTGTGTGCTGTAGTTCTTCATAATATGTAATTCCTTTCATTCAGGAAATAATGTCAATAACTTTAAGTGACCCTGTATCTTGCGCTCATGTCAAGAGAGAATTTTCTATATGGATATTCACTCTGATTGTTCTTATTGCCCCAAAGGGGTAATAAGAACAATCAATAATGGGTTTCCAAAGGGAATTTACC